>NZ_DKLH01000089.1:0-11106 GCF_002455685.1 Sphingobacterium sp. UBA6645 | reverse complement strand
TCCCTATCTTCCTACTCGATTCTAAATTTTTTAATAAATAAACGCCCTTTCAGACTACATTCGATCCCCTGAATCAAAAATTAAATTCTTGTTACAAACATCTATTTCACCCCATCAAATCATATTAAACCGCATCTAATTATTTTTCGTTCGCTTATCAATCTTGTTCTTAAAATATTATTTTTCATATCCTTGGTATGATATTGATAACTAAGTGGTTAAAATCTATATCTTTTCATGCAACTGATATTTATCACAATTTAGGGTTACTGTAACAGGTACCATTCAATAGCGAATTAATGCCATGCCTTTGGTGTGATATATATCACTTCTTTACATGATGCCATTCACTAGTTCATCCTCGTTTTAAGCCTACCTTTGGGCTACTTAGCTACAAATTTAGGAATGAGAGTGATTGCATACAATATATTAGATCAAGAGAAGGAAGTCTTGGCTAAGGCAAATGCCAAAGTCCATGATCTGACTTTGATATCGAACGAACTGAACTTTAGTACGATCCACTTTGCAATGGGTAAAGAGGCCGTTTTGATTTCCGATCGCGATATTCTTGATCGTGTAATGTTATTTGAATTGTACAAAATGGGGGTTAAAAGCGTGATTACTCGTTCTAAAACTACCGATCATATCGACCTTGATTATGCGGGTGAATTAAAAATGCACGTGGCAAACGTTCCTTTTGACTCGTCAATGGAAAGTATAGCCAAACAAACTATCCAGAATCTAACCCAATGGATGGTAGGGGGATGTGCCGGCGAAGCGTGCCAATGTCGAATGGACTGTGCTAACAGGACTAAACAAAGTTAAGATGGAAAATCCAGATTTAAATCAATTGATCAGCAAGTACAACGTTGCTGCACCTCGTTACACGAGTTACCCAACTGTCCCTTTTTGGGAAAACGATGCTTTTAACGAACAAGAGTGGCGCTTTAGAGTAGCCCAAAACTTTAAGAGTTCTAAGCATAATGGGATAAGCATTTACGTCCATCTTCCTTATTGTGAAAGCCTCTGCACATATTGCGGTTGTAATACGCGAATCACCAAGAACCATAATGTAGAAACACCATACATCGAATCGCTGCTAAAGGAGTGGAGCATGTATAAACGAATCCTAGGTAATGAATCCTTGTTAATCAGCGAGATTCACTTAGGAGGCGGTACCCCTACTTTCTTTAAGGCAGAAAATTTAAGAAGATTGATCAACGGATTGCTATCGGGAAATAGAAAGGCTGCAGAAGCATCATTCTCTTTCGAAGCACATCCAGCAAATACTACATACGATCATTTGAAAACCCTGTATGATTTAGGGTTCAAAAGACTGAGTTTAGGAATTCAAGATTTCGATGAGAGGGTTCAATTTATCATCAACCGCCACCAAACAGTAGAGGATGTCGATCGCGTAATGAAAGATGCGCGTGAAATTGGATACGACTCCATCAACTTTGATTTAATCTATGGTCTGCCATTACAGACGGCCGAGTCAGTAAAAATGACAATTGAACATTCTTTACGTTTAAATCCCGACCGTATTTCTTTCTACAGTTATGCACATGTGCCTTGGATTAAACCAGGACAACGCCGATTTACAGAGCATGATCTTCCTGTTGGCGAAGAAAAACTTAACTTATATAAACTGGGAAAAGAAATGATCCAAGCTGCGGGATTCAAAGATGTAGGTATGGATCACTTTTCAAAAGTGGAAGATGCGCTATATATAGCATCGAAAAATGGCGGTCTTCACCGTAACTTTATGGGCTATGCCGATCGTTATACACCCTTGTTGCTTGGGCTGGGAGTGTCGTCTATCAGCGATGCCTGGACAGGCTTCGCGCAAAATGTTAAAACAGTAGAGGAATATCATGCGTTAATAGGGGAAGGGAAACTTCCAGTAGTGAAAGGACACCTATTGACAGAGCTAGATACACATATTCGCCAATATATCTTGGACATGATGTGCCGCGGAAAGGTTATATTGAAGGAGAGCGTGACAGAAAACGAGGATATACTGAAACGTTTGCAACCTATGATAGCCGATGGTTTAGTGACCGTAACGAACAATAAAGTAGAAATAACACAAATAGGGAAATCCTTCTTGCGCAATGTGTGTATGGCATTTGACGTAAGATTACACGAAACTCAAGAAAGAGAAAACCTGTTCAGCCAAGCAATATAGTCGTAATGCCATGGATGTAAGGAATGAATTAAAGCTGGATACCAATTGTTACCACTGTGGTGACACAATTGAAGATACTTCCTATATTTTAGATAAACATAGCTTCTGCTGCTTGGGCTGCCAAACAGTCTACCAAATCCTTAATGAAAATAATTTAGCAAGCTATTACCGATATAATACCCATCCGGGAAAATCGCAGAAGGCGCAAAAAGAAGATTTAGCCTACCTTGATGAGCCAAATATTATCGCCAAGTTGGTCGACTATCAAGACGACAATATGGCGATCATCACGTTCTACGTGCCGGCTATACACTGTTCTTCTTGTATATGGTTGCTAGAAAATCTCTATAAGTTAAACCCGGGGGTTAAGACATCTCAAGTTGACTTTATGAAGAAGCAAGCGAGTATCACTTTCTTCAAAAATGAAATTTCACTTCGCGATTTAGTAGAGCTATTACATCAAATAGGCTACGACCCGAAAATTACATTGCAAGATGTAATCAAGGAAAGCAAAAAAGTGAATCAGAATAAACTGATCGCCAAGATTACAGTTGCAGGATTCTGTTTCGGTAACTCCATGATGATCTCCTTTCCGGAGTATTTCGGAATGGCGGAATTCGAACGTCAATATACCAGTTTCTTTGGCTATATGAATCTCGCGTTCGGACTGCCGGTGCTATTATTTAGCGCTTCTGACTACTTCAAGTCCGCTTGGTATAGTCTCAAACAAAAACGTCTGAACTTAGATGTGCCCTTGGCTCTAGGTATTTTCGTTTTGTTCTTCCGCTCGGCATTTGAAATTATTTCGCAAACCGGAGCAGGCTTCATGGATACACTCTGTAGTTTGGTATTTTTTATCCTGATCGGTAAATGGGTGCAACAGCGTACCTACTATCATATATCCTTCGAACGCGACTACCGTTCCTATTTTCCGGTCGCCGTGACGGTTATTGAAAATGAAATCAATAAACCTACGCAAATTGCAGACTTGAAAGTAGGGGATCGCATCATGGTGCGCAATAACGAGATCATCCCTGCCGACGCCATTCTATTAAAAGGAAATGCAGCGGTGGATTTCAGTTTTGTAACCGGCGAGAGTAAGCCGGTAGAAAAGGTGCTGGGCGAGGTCGTGTATGCCGGAGGTCGACAAATCGGTGAAGCGATCGAACTGGAAGTTGTGAAGGCGGTTTCGCAAAGTTACCTTACGAAGTTATGGAACAATGAAAGTTTTAAGCAAGTAGAAAAGAAATTTGAAACATTCATCGGATACATCAGTAAATACTTTACCATCGGATTGCTATTGATCGCATTTTCAGCGGCAGCCTATTGGGGAATTACAGGAAATGCCGAAAAAGCGTGGGCAGCATTCACCGCAGTATTGATTATTGCCTGTCCTTGTGCATTAGCATTAAGTTCGCCTTTTACGCTTTCTGCCGCGCTCAGTATATTCGATAAGAACAAACTATACATCAAAAATACAGCGGCAATTGAACAGATGGCCGCTATTGATACCGTTGTGTTTGACAAGACCGGCACAATTTCTTCACCCAATGTATCGAGCATGTATTTTGAAGGCGAGTTGACAGCACAGGAAAGAAGCCTGTTGTTCTCAATCTGTCGTAACTCCAACCACCCTTTAAGCAGAGAGATTATTAAATGGCTGGGTGAAGTTCCTGTACTGCCGATTTCAAACTATGTCGAAACAGTGGGAAAAGGACAAGCGGCGGTATATCAAGATTGGGAAATGAAAGTTGGTTCGGCAAGCTTCGTCGGAACGGAGAAAAAAGATTTTGAAGGCTCGGTGGTTTATATCAGCGTTAATGGACAGGTTAAAGGTTTATTCACCCTAGAACAATCTTGGCGCGAAGGTTTGACTGATGTAATAAATCAACTCAAAGGCAATGATTATCAGTTGCATCTGATATCAGGGGATAATGAGCGTCGTGCAGATGCCCTAAAGCTTATCTTCCCAACACAAGCTAGCTTGTTGTTCAATCAAACACCTTCGGATAAATTGAACAAGATCGACCATTGGCAAAAAGAAAACCATAAGGTCTGTATGTTGGGCGATGGATTGAACGATGCCGGGGCATTAAGAAAGGCTGACTTAGGAATTGCGGTGTCCGACGATATCAATAACTTCTCACCAGGTTGTGATGCTATTTTGGATGGTGCATCGTTCAACAAGCTTCCCAAGTTCTTTAAGTTTAGTAAAGATGCCGTAAAAGTGATCAAAATGAGTTTTATGATCTCGCTGGCATACAATACGATCGGTTTGAGCTTCGCTGTACAGGGAACAATGTCACCTTTATTCGCAGCGATACTGATGCCGATAAGTACAGTAACGATCATCTCGTTTACTAGTTTGATGACACGTGCATATGCAAAACGTAGAAAATTAATTTAAATTTGTCCTTATGAACATCATATTTATGCTGATCGGTTGTAGTGTCATTATCGCGTTGTTCTTTCTGGGCGCTTTCTTTTGGGCGGCTAAAAACGGACAACACGAAGATACTTATACCCCCTCTGTTCGCATTCTATTCGATGACGAACCAGCAGATAACGACACTGAAATGACAGAAAAGAAGGCTTAAACGCCTTTCTATCACAGTTTTTTTACAATAGGCATTGTTATGCCCTAACGCTGTTGTGTATCTTTGCAGCGTATGTTCAGATTTCTCCATTTCTTGGCATTGTTCGGCTACCTCAACATCCTATGTTATGAGGTTAAGCAGACTGAGTACTTCGGGCTTCCTACTAAGGAGTCGAACGAAACCTTCGTGGAAGTCGTACTGGAAGAAGTCTTAAATATCAACCATTCCGAATTGCCGGAGTCTCTACCGGAAATTATCTTTGACGATTATCGTATTTTTTCATTATTAGTAGGCTTCCTGCCTATGGTAATGGTCTTTACCTGGCTGTTATCACGATTGATCAATCGACTCAAAGATCAAGATCACCCATTTTATCTCTCAAAAACGCTATGCCTCCCTGGCTACTACAGTTTTTTGTATAGATACCGCCCATTTTAATTTCTGCCCTTTAAGCCGCTTTTAGGGATTGGTACTGGTGCACCGAAAGGTTGACACCCCTCGTCCTTTTGTATTCTATTTTATTTAATATATACCACATTTTAAATTGCTATGAAAAATAATCGTATGCTACTGCCTGTCTTAGGCTGGGCATTGCTCGCCGCGTCTTGTACGGCAAACAGTAATGAAAAAGTATCCACCGCACAACCTAAGGTAGTTCCCGTTACGAATCTAATCCAAATGGATACCGTTATTTACAAGGAGTATATTGCGGACATACAGTCTCAAAGAAACGTCGAACTCCGTTCGCGCCTTACGGGATTCTTAAATAAAATATATGTGGATGAGGGAGCACATGTTCGAAAAGGACAGGTGTTATTCTCATTGAATGATGAAGAGTATAAGGCTGATTTTGCGCAGGCTCAAGCAGCTGTGAATAGTGCAGAGGCCGAAGTGAAAAAAGTGGAGCTGGAGATGGAGCGAACTAAGAAACTAGTGGACAAAAATATCGTCAGCGGAACAGAATATGAACTCTTGCGCGTACAGTTGCGTGCGGCTCATGCGAAAGCTAGAGAGGCGGAAGCAGTGTTGAACCAAAACCGTACTCGATTAGCAAATACTCAAATCCGAGCTCCTTTTGACGGAAGGATCGACCGTATTCTTCTAAAAGAAGGCTCTTTGTTAAATGAAGGGGCACTCATCACGTCGATCTCAGATTTGAATAACGTCAATGTTTATTTTGATATCTCTGAACCTGAATATTTAGCGATCGTGACAGATCCTGAAGCAAAAGGGCAGAAATTCAGCAAAGAAGTGCAATTGATCCTAGCCAACGGACAGCTATATCCACACCGCGGCCAAGCGGAAATTGTTGAGTCAGAGTTTGAAGCGAGCACAGGCTCGATTTCCCTCCGCGCTAAATTCCCAAATCCCAATGGAATCTTAAAACACGGTGCTACTGGTCGAATTGGTGTGCCAACACAGACGGGTAACCTCACAATGGTTCATCAGAAGTCGGTGGTCGAGATTCAGGATAAAGCTTATGTATATACCTTAAAAGGAGATACCGTAAAAATGACGCCTTTCCAGAATGGACAACGTGTCGGACATTACTATGTAGTGGAAAATGGTTTGCCGAAGGATTCGAAAATTGTTTTCGAAGGGGTAAACTCACTACGTGATGGAATGATCGTGAAACCAAAAATGGTAAATAACTAAAGGAGGAAGGCAATTTCATGTTCGAAAAATTTATTAAAAGACCAGTATTATCATTGGTCATATCGATCTTTATTACCCTATTGGGGCTATTGGCGCTCTTTACCCTGCCAATCACCCAGTTCCCGGATATCGTTCCGCCCTCAGTAGTCGTAACGGCAAATTATACCGGGGCGAACGCCGAGGTGAGTACCAACGCCGTGGCAATTCCTTTGGAAAAGGCCATCAATGGTGTAGCAGGTATGACTTATATGAATACCGTATCTACCAACAATGGTACGACCCTAATCCAAGTATTCTTCAAAGTAGGTACTGACCCCGACATTGCTGCGGTAAACGTGCAGAACAGGGTGACCACGGTGCTCGATGAATTGCCCGAAGAGGTAATCAAGGCCGGGGTAACTACTGAAAAAGAGGTGAATAGTATGTTGATGTACCTAAACCTCTATACGGATGATGTAACGGCTGATGAACGTTTTATCTACAACTTTACGGATATCAATATCCTCAAAGAGTTAAAGCGTATTGAAGGGGTGGGTTTCGCGCAGATTATGGGAATGAAGGATTATGCCATGCGTATTTGGGTACGACCTGACCGTATGTCCGCATATTCTATTTCTACGGAAGAATTAGTAACTGCCCTGCGTAGACAAAATATCGAAGCAGCTCCTGGACAAACAGGAATAAGCTCAGATAAAACCGTCAACATGCAGCAGTATGTACTCCGCTATCCTGGTAAATTTACCGAGGTTTCGGAATATGAGAATATTCCTATCCGTGCCAATGTGGATGGATCTATCATTCGCGTGAAGGATATCGCCGATGTAGAATTTGGATCCTTGGATTATGAAATGGTATCCGAAACGGATGGCCGCCCATCGGCATCCATCATGTTGAAGCAGCTTCCTGGATCCAATGCGCAGGAAGTAATCCAACGTGTAAAAGACAGAATGGAAGAGCTGAAAGGCGCGACATTCCCGCCGGGAATGACTTATACTATGGGATATGACGTTTCTCGTTTCTTGAACGCGTCCATATCCAGTGTATTGATTACGCTAGTCGAGGCCTTCATCTTAGTATTTTTAGTGGTATTCATCTTCCTGCAGGATTTTAGAGCAACGGTCATCCCAATCTTGGCAGTGCCTGTCTGTTTGATCGGATCGCTGTTCTTTATGCAGATGATGGGATTCTCCATTAACCTACTGACCTTATTTGCGCTCGTATTAGCAATTGGTATTGTCGTCGACAACGGAATTGTCGTCGTCGAGGCCGTCTATGCGAAAATGGAAGAAGAACATCTTTCGCCGATGGACGCTACACTTGCTGCAATGGACGAAGTGGGATCTGCGGTAATCGCAATTACGCTAGTCATGTCTGCAGTATTCGTTCCGGTAGCCTTCTTGGACGGACCTGTCGGGATCTTCTATCGTCAGTTCTCACTGACCTTAGCAGCTGCGATTGTTATCTCGGGTATCAATGCATTGACATTAACGCCGGCGCTATGTGCTATTATTCTGAAATCACCACACGATAAAAAACCTAGCAATAACTGGTTGGATAAATTCTTTAAAGGCTTTAACCGGGTTTACGACCGTATCAGTGGTGGATACAAAGGTACTTTAAGTAAAATAGCAGGACGCCGTGTCATTACGCTGGCATCTTTAGCAATCATGTTTGTGTTGACGTGGGGATCTGCGGCAATATTGCCATCAGGATTTATCCCTACGGAAGACCAAGGGATGATCTATGTTGCGGTAACTACGCCGCCGGGAGCAACGGTGGATAGAACCGAAGCTGTATTGAACGAAGTGGATGCTTTAGCGCGCGAAATGGATGTCGTGGAAACGGTTTCTATCCTTGCGGGTTACAGTATCGTAACGGAAGTGTCTGGTGCTTCTTATGGTATGGGTATGATTAACTTAAAGGAATGGAAAGAAAGAGACCAGACCGTCGATGATGTTATGCGCGTGCTTCGTGAGAAAACAGCGCATATCGCTGATGCGGAAGTCGAATTCTTCCCGCCGCCAACAGTTCCTGGTTTCGGTAACTCATCCGGTTTCGAGCTGCGCGTTCTTGATAGAACGGGTAATGAAGATCTGGCAGCGACAGATAAAGTGGTGAAGGATTTCATGACGAAGTTGACGGAAGATGAGGTCATTGAAAGTGTCAGCTCAACGTTCGACGTGAACTTCCCACAATATATGCTCGAAATTGATTATGATCTAGCGGCGAAAAAGGGTATTTCTGTAGAAAACTCCATGAGTACCTTGCAGACCTTATTGGGTAGTCAATATGCAACGAACTTTATCCGATACGGACAGATGTATAAGGTGATGGTACAATCCGACGCCTTCTCCAGAAAGCGCCCGGAGGATATCTTAAACCTTTACGTGAAAACCGCTGATGGCGAGATGGTGCCTTATTCTTCGTTTATGACAATGAAGCGTATCTACGGCCCTGAGCAAATTACACGTTATAATATGTTTACATCAGCGATGGTGACCGGTCAAGCAGCACCAGGCTTCAGTTCTGGACAAGCGATCGAAGCAGTTGAGCGCATCGCCGCTGAATTGCCACAGGGTTATGTAATTGAATGGTCAGGAATGACCCGCGAGCAGAAAATTTCCGGTAATCAGGCGGCTTATATATTCTTGCTCTGTCTTGTTTTCGTGTATTTACTGTTATGTGCGCAATACGAGAGTTTCTTGCTGCCATTGCCGGTAATTTTATGTTTGCCTGCAGGTATCTTCGGAGCATTTATTTTCTTGAAGTTATTCGGATTGGAAAACAATATCTATGCGCAGGTTTCTCTTGTCATGCTTATTGGTCTATTAGGTAAGAATGCGATTCTGATCGTAGAATATGCAAACCTGAAACGCAAGCAGGGAATGGATGTCTTGGAAGCGTCTATCGAAGGGGCCGTGGCACGTCTTCGCCCAATCTTGATGACATCCTTTGCATTCGCTGCCGGACTTATTCCATTGATGTTAGCATCGGGAGCCGGTGCCATCGGTAACCGTACAATAGGTACGGCTGCAGTAGGAGGAATGGTAATCGGAACTGTTGTGGGTGTTCTGGTAATTCCTGGACTGGTAGTTCTCTTCTCGCGTAGAAAAAAGAAAGCTGAAAAGCAGAAACCAAAGCGTCTGAAAGAAGCAACTGTTGCGATGGTTATCTTGTTGTTTATTTCTTCATGTTCGGTACCTAAACAAACGAGCAGCCCGGAGATCGACCAAAGATCGAATACAGAGGCAAAGCAGGTATTGACTGATTCGTCCAATGTCGCAAACTTGCCTTGGCGTGAGGTATTCACCGATGCAAATTTGATATCCCTGGTAGATTCTGCGCTCTTGAACAATAGAGATCTGCGACAAGCGATCTTGCGTATCGAGAAAGCTCAGGCGAATTTCAGGTTCCGCAAATCTTCGCTTTATCCTTCAATTGACGCAGCGGTCGAAGCGGGCTTACGAAAATATGGGCATTATACGGAATCGGGAATCGGTAACTACGATTCTAATTTCTCCGAAAACCTAACGGACGATGAGAAGCTACCGGAACCATTTATTCCGGATTACTTCGTCGGAGTGCGCTCTTCTTGGGAGATCGACCTTTGGGGGAAGCTGAGAAATAGGAGAGAGGCAGCATTTATGCAGCTGATGTCGGAAAGTGAGTTGAAACGCTTGATGGAGACGGAACTGATCAGTAGTATTGCTTCGGCTTACTTCGAACTAATCAGCTTAGACCAAAAGATTAAGGTTTACGAAGAAAATATCAATCTTCATGAACGTGCTTTGGAGATCGTGCAGGCGCAAAAGGAAGCCGGGCGTGCAGATGAGTTAGCGGTTCAGCAATTTAAATCCATATTAGCGGAGTCGAAAGCAGGACGCGAAAATGCGATGCAGGAGATTTTGGCATATGAACACCAGATCAATTCCCTAATCGGTAGAGTATATCAGCCTATTGTGCGTTCTAATAATCAATTGCGTGAGAATTTGCTGTTCGCTGATCTATCCGTTGGAAATCTCGAAGACCTGTTCAATAATAGGATCGATATCCGAAAAGCAGGGCTGGATTTGAAAGCTGATTTCCATGAATTGGAAAGTACGCGCTTGTCATTTTTGCCTTCCGTCGCTATTAGCCCTTATCTAGGCTTGCAGAGCTTTAGCTTAGACAAATTGTTTAGCATCGATAAATCCGTGACTTACGGCTTGTTTGGAGGTGTGACGCTACCAATCTTTAGACAGCGCGAATTGAAATCCCAATACGAAACCATGAAAGCTTCCTATGGAATCAGCTTCCTGGAATACGAGAAAGTGGTGTTGAATGCAGTAAACGAAGTGTCGTTAGCATTGAAAACCCACGGAGCAATTCAGAACCGTGAAGATTTTGTTCAAGAGCAAGTAGCGGCATTGGAGTCATCGATCCAGGTCGCTGAAGAACTTTTCATAGCAGGCCGGGTAACCTACCTGGACATCATTACCGCACAAAAAGGACTGGTTGTCGCTCAAGTTGCTGAAGTCGACATCCTAAAAGAGAAAATGCTTAATCAAGTAGTTCTCTATAAAGCCCTTGGTGGTGGATGGAAATAAATAGGTAAAATAAAATAGATGGTTGGAGATAATGCAGATTTCTCCAAAAGACAAGGAAGGTGTCTAAAAAGGCACC
>NZ_DKLH01000088.1:14155-38475 GCF_002455685.1 Sphingobacterium sp. UBA6645 | reverse complement strand
TTATGGTGTAGGGAAGAGGATTTTAACGGATTCCGCTTCCTACTGATATTTCTGATGTCGGATTAACAAAGTCTAAGCGACCGTCTGCATCTTCTGCCATCAAGATCATTCCTTGGGATTGAATACCTTTGATTTCTCTAGGTTCTAAGTTTACAAGTATGGAAACTTGTTTACCTATGATTTCTTCAGGTTGGAAGAATTCTGCGATTCCGGATACCACGGTACGTTTGTCGATGCCTGTATCTATGGTTAATTTTAGTAATTTTTTTGTTTTCACTACTTTTTCAGCCGTTATGATTCGGCCGACACGGATATCCATTTTTACGAAATCATCGAAGGATACATTCGCCTTTTGAGGTGCTTTAGGCGCTGCTAAGGCATTTGATGCTTTCGCTTGTGCTAGCTTATTCAACTGGAACTCCACTTGCTCATCGGTAATCTTATCAAATAACAACTGTGTTTCGCCCAATTCATGTCCAGACGCTAACAGATCTGCTTTTCCTGCAGTATCCCAGTCGCTTTTCGCTAGGTTCAACATTTCGAAGATCTTGGTACTGGTGAATGGTAAGAATGGTTGTCCTAATACTGCAAGGTTTGCAACGATTTGTCCAGCCACGAATAAAACCGTTTTAACGCGTTCTTCGTCGGTTTTGATTGTTTTCCATGGCTCTTCATCCGCTAGATACTTATTTCCTAAGCGTGCAGCGTTCATAAACTGTGCTAACGCCTCGCGGAATCGGTATTGCGATAGGGATTGTTTGATTAAGTCAGGGAAGGTCGCTAATTCTTTCAATACTTCTTCATCGGCAGCGGTTAATGGAGAACCCATTAATACTTTTCCGTCGAAATATTTATGCGAAAGAACCATGACGCGGTTTACGAAGTTACCGAAGATGGCAACTAGTTCGTTGTTCACACGTGCCTGGAAGTCCTTCCAAGTAAATTCACTATCTGAAGTTTCCGGAAGAATAGAAGTCAACATATAACGAAGCTCGTCTTGTTTACCTGGGAACTCCTGTAAGTATTCATGCAACCAAACGGCATGGTTACGAGACGTTGAAAGCTTATCGCCTTCTAAATTCAAGAACTCGTTTGCAGGTACATTTTCTGGCAATATGTACTCGCCGTGCGCATGTAAGATAGCAGGGAAAATAATACAGTGGAAAACGATATTGTCTTTACCGATAAAATGGATTAATGTAGAATCATCGGCTGTATTGTCTTGTTTTTTCCAGTATAGTTCCCAGTCTTTGCCCTCATCGATTGCCCATTGCTTTGTAGCAGAGATATAGCCAATTGGCGCATCTAGCCATACGTATAGTTTCTTACCTTCTGCTTCTTCCAACGGTACATCAACGCCCCAATCCAAGTCGCGCGTCATTGAGCGTGGCTGTAATCCGGATTTCAACCAGGATTGGCATTGACCGAATACATTAGATTTCAATACGTTTTTCTTGCCATCGATCAACCATTTCTCTAACCAAGGCTGATACTTGTCCAAGGGCAGATACCAGTGTTTAGTTTCTTTAAGAATTGGTGTTTTACCGCTTAAAGTTGACTTAGGATTAATTAAGTCTGTTGGGTTAAGCGATGTTCCACACTTTTCACATTGGTCGCCGTAGGCACCGTCATTTCCGCAATGCGGACAAGTTCCTACAATGTAGCGATCGGCCAAGAATTGATGAAATTCTTCGTCGTAGTATTGTTCCGAAAAGCGCTCAATAAACTCTCCTTTTTCATATAGATTCAAAAAGAACTCTTGAGAAAGCTGATGATGAATAGGTTCGGAAGTACGGTGATAGATATTGAAAGAGATTCCGAATTCTTCGAAACTTTCTTTGATCTGCTGATTGTACTTATCAATAATTTGCTGTGGCGTTACGCCTTCTTTTTTTGCTTTGATGGTAATCGCCGCGCCATGTTCGTCAGATCCACAGACATATACAACATCCTTATTGTTTAGACGTAGAAAACGAACAAAAATATCTCCGGGAATGTAAGCTCCAGCAAGGTGACCAATATGTAATGGACCATTGGCATAAGGTAATGCCGAGGTAATGGTATAGCGTTGTTTATTAAAAATATCCAATGTAAATAGCTGATTAAGATTAAAAAATTGTACTGCTATGTATCGTACAAAGATACGTCAAAATGTACTATTCTAATACATCTCAGCAGTATTAGCTGCAAAAAATCAGTATATTGGATTCAAATTTTATCATTAAACGAGTAAAAACATGCGTAATTCAAAAACTGACATTGGCTTATTAATTATCCGGGTAGTTATCGGTACGACGATGATTGCATTCCACGGGATTCCAAAACTAATGGGGGGTGTTGAGGGCTGGACGAAGATAGGTCAATCTATGCAAACAATTGGGATTAACTTCCTACCAACGATGTGGGGTTTTTCAGCAGGATTTACGGAAACTGTAGGTTCATTTCTATTGATTTTAGGATTGTGGACTCGTCCTGCTTCTTGGTTATTAGCATTTACGATGCTTATTGCGGTTGTCGTGCATCTAAGCAAAGGCGATGGCCTTTCAGGCGCTTCGCATGCCATTGAATTTCTTTCGGTCTATGTAGCATTTGCGATCATGGGGCCGGGGCGAGTGAGTGTCGATAAAAAATAATAAATAAAAAGCCTCTCGGATTGAGAGGCTTTTTATTTATTTCTTGAATACCGTTGCGTGCCAACTTTCTTTAAATGGAACTTCCCATTTTGTTTCCAACTCGTCTGCAGATTGAATTAGATTGTTATAGACAATTGTATCTTCATTGATCTCCCCTTCCTTATACAGGGCGGCAAATACATCACGCGACACGAGTTGAATATTACCCTCGATATCTCGATAAGACAATAACATACGGTTGAAAAGATCGATTTGAAGATCCGCTTCTAGCTTTTTAAGCATGTGGACCGATTTGTCAATCGAACAACCTGTCGCCTGCGCTAGTTCTTCGTCTACTGTCAGTATTACAAAAAGATTATGCTTTATTTCCGCATTCCCAGCCAATTGGCTGCCATGGGCAGTCCATTCTGCAACAAAATCTTTTAATTGTGCCTGTGCCGTTTCCAGCTCTGGCTGCGTAAAGAAACGATCAGCTTGATAAATCCAAATCTTCTTCATAGGGTCCCCTTTCTTAGTGAGTATAATAAGGTGAAATCATCAAGTAGACAATAACACCAGTTACAGCAACATATAACCACATTGGATATGTAATGCGGGCAAGCTTCTTATGGCGTTCGTACGCTCCAGCAATACCTCTCACAAAAGTAAACAATACGAATGGGATAATAATCACCGACAAAACGATGTGTGTAATCAGAATGAAATAATATACATAACGAATAGCTCCTTCGCCAAGAAACTTGGTAGATTCCGAGGTCATATGATAGGCTACATACATCACTAAGAACAAAGCTGAGCAGACCATACACAGTTTGATCAAATTTTCATGAAGCTTTGCATTTCCACGTTTGATGGCGGCAACAGCAATAACTAACAATACGGCTGTAATACCGTTAATCGTTGCATAGATCGGGGGCAGAAAACCCAAAGGCTCCACATCGAAACCCATACGCTTTAAATTAACACCAAACAACGCTGCAACAGCTAAAGGAATGATGATGGAAAGTGTCCAAATGATTCCTTTATATTTTTTTTCTTCTTCGGTCATTGCCATGTTACTTCCTTTCTACTTTAAGGGGATTATTTCTGATTTCTTCAACCAACTGAACTTTTATTTCATCTTCTAAGCGAGCCGTCTCCGTTTTCAAACTGATATCATAGATACCACGAATGCGGCGCTTTGAATCTAAAAGAACGAAATTGCTTCCGATAACATAGCTGCTGCTATCACTCGGATTGATCATCCCTTCAATCATCAATTGCTCACGCGCATAGCCCAATATGTCTTCCTTTGGCTTGTAAGCGACAAACCAATTGGGGTTCCCAATTTTAGCATAAGGTGCAACAACACGCTCTAAATCGCTCTTGGTATCCCGCGGATCTACACTGATGGAGTATAGGCGAACTTTCGGGTTATACTTGAATCGCTCTGCGATACTGCTCAAGTCGTGAATTAGCTGCTTCGATAAGGCAGAGTCACGAGAATAGAATAAATGTGCAACAGAGATAATGGTGTCCGATTGAAGAAAGGGAACATCATTACCATTCAAATCAATTAAATTCAGTGGTTTCACTTGGTGAAAGACTGTGTCTGGAATCTCTCGTCCCATTACACGGTTCATTTTGCCCGAGAGGCTTTTCTCACCAAATACTGGTAATCTTACGTACTCATTAGAGCCCATATTATTAACCATTATATATAAAAATCCTGGCACAAATAGTACAAGTGCCAGGATTATTAATTTTGATATGTTCTTAGAACGAGTATTTTTACTCATTACAAGCTTTCTTATTTGTGAGGGAAAATAGGTTGGTGTGTCATTGCACCGTGTAAGAAATCACCTTCAGTAAGAAGTAGGATGATGAAATACACAATAAATAAAAACACTATACTACAGCAGATTATAAATCCTGATTTTTCGAACTTCAAGTGCATGAAGAAAGCAACAATATAAAATGCTTTTACTAGTGTTAGTACAATATAAATCACATTCACTAACATTCCTTTTTGAAGGACTCCCCAGTGATGTACAAAACCTAATGCGATTAAGAATTCTAACGCAGTTAATGCTAATAAGATAAAGAATACGGACCAGATACGTTTTTTATCCATTCCTTCTTCATGTCCGTGCGCATCGTGTGCAGCAATATGATCGTGATTACTCATTATATCTTTGTTATTAATATTAGTGCAAAAAATTAGATTAAGTAGAAGAAGGTAAATACGAATACCCAAACTAAGTCTACAAAGTGCCAGTAAAGACCAACTTTTTCTACCATTAGGTAAGTACCTCTTCTTTCAAAAGTATTGTTCAAAGTCATCGACAATACGATGATATTTAACAAGATACCAATAGAAACGTGGAATCCGTGGAAACCGGTAATGGTAAAGAACAAGTTAGAGAATTGCAATGCAGCAGTGTAAGATATCTCTTTAGTGAAATAAGGCTGTAATGCATTGACAATTGCGTCAGGATCTGTTAAACCTGTAGCTGGGTTACGACCGAACCAAAAACCTTGGTGATGTAAGTGAGACCACTCAATAGCTTGACAGCCGATGAAACACAAACCACCTAAGATAGTCCATAACATCCATTTTACGACTTCGTGCTTCGAATTACGGTGTCCAGCTTCTACAGCTAATACCATCGTCACGGAAGACATAATTAAGATAAAGGTCATGATACCTACGAATACTAGGGGTTGACCTGATTCAGCGATTCCTGGGATAGATTGGAAGATCTTATCTGCATCAATCCAAGTAGGTTGAGCGAACTTTTGAGCACCATAATAGATTAGGAATGCAGAAAATGTAAATGCATCCGATACTAAGAAAAACCACATCATGATTTTTCCATACTCCAAATTCCATGGAGATTTACCTCCGCTCCAAGGGCCCTCTTTTACCTTATCCAATTGCGATACTGTTGTACTCATTGTTTAGTGTTATTGATTCAAAAGTAAGAAAACATAAATATATATCCATAATAGATCTAGAAAATGCCAGAAAATAGCGGCAATTTCCATCCGGAATAGATTGTTGATATAAGGGATGTTTTTTAGCACTCCAAAAAGACATCTTGCCAATACCAATATTCCAGCAATAATGTGCGCCAAGTGTAAACCTGTAAACACATAAATAAACGACTGTGAAGCGTTTGAATTCACAAAGGTGATATTTCTTTCCGTTAAAGCAGACCAAGCGTCTACCTGTAAGAAAAAGAATACTACACCCAATGCAATCGTAATCCCTAAGAACAGCTTTTGCTTAGCGAAATTCTGAGCTTTCACTGCGTTATAAGCTAAGTGCATCGTTAAACTACTAAGCACGATAGCCGCAGTGCTATAGATGAACGCGTACGGTAGAATTGTTTTGATTCCTTTATCCACTCCACTCGCCGTGTAAACTATAAAACCGCTGGAAAGAGCTGCAAACATCATAAACATGCCAATCATTCCAAGCCACAAATTAAACTTTTTGGCTTTTCTTGACTTAACTGCTTCCTCGCTTAACAAACTCTGATTATCCATCGTTAAATTCAATTCCATTTAAACTTAAAAAGGTTTAAAATCTAGTAATAAGACCAATTGTGTGATCGGTAAATAAGCAAATGATGTAAACATAATTCGCTTAGCGGTACTAATTTCCATTTTTTTAAGATGTTGGATACCATACCAGGTGAACATCAGTGCGCCAATTAATGACACTATCGTAAAGATCCATCCTCCGAATCCGAAGTACATAGGCAAGAAACCTACGGGGATCATTAATGCTGCAGAAATAAAGATCATCCATGCGGATCCTTTATCTTTTCTCGTCGTTGGCAACAATCTAAAGCCTGCACGCTTGTAATCATCATCTGCTACCCAAGCAATTGCCCAGAAATGTGGAAACTGCCAAAAGAACTGTATAGCAAATAAAACTAGCGGCGTAATCACCACAGCCTTCTCACTAACTGCAGCATATGCTAAACCGAATCCTGAAGACTCGAAAGCCGCATAATATCCGATTAGGGGTGGCAAGGCGCCTGGAATAGCTCCAACCCACACCGCAATTGGCGATTTCTGCTTTAATGGTGTATAAACAAATGCGTATAAGAAAATGGAAAATACGGAGATCAATCCGGCGATGAAATTTAAATTCACCAAAACCAATGTCCCAGCAATTCCCATAAACACACTCAAAACCAACGCTTGCCCTGTAGTCATTCTTCCAGCAGGCAATGGTCGATCCATTGTGCGCTCCATCAATTTATCTAAATCCTTCTCGATGATTTCATTAAACCCATTCGCGGCACCGGTTACTAGGAAACCTCCAACAGTTAGCAATGCCCAATTAAACCAGATTATATCTCCTTGTTGTGTAGCACCAATTAAAAATGAAATCGACGCTGAAAAAACTACCGTTAGAGTAAGTCTTAACTTAACAAGTTTGTTAAAATCTGAAATAAATTCCTTCATAATCAAAATAAATCCTAAACCGTCGTATGGCTTAAAGCATCTTGCTTTGGCTTACTCACGAGTAGCATTAAATAATATTGTGCCCCAAAGAACAAAGTCGCTACTACGAGATGCACTGTTTGTGCAACGGCAGGAACATGAAACCTCGCTAAAATAATTCCTGTTAACATTTGTATACAAACCAGCACAAAGGCAATCAGTGCAAAACGATATTGCTCAGTCGCTTTCACATACACGGATCTAGTTTTAAAAAACAGATAAGCCGTAATAGCAAGTGTAACGTAAGCCAGCACACGGTGAATATGATAGTTTGCACCTATCGACTCAATCCATGAATCACGTTGTATTTGCTGTGCATTGAGATGGTCAATGGCCTCTCTTACTTCTGTTCCATAAACGACTTGGATTACCAAAAGAACGATGGAAACTACCGAAAGAATAAAAATGCTTCGGTCTCTGGAATTAGCGTGCAGAAGCGACTTATCGCGTAAGGTTACTGCTAGAAAATAAGTATGAATACTTATACACACAATAACAATAGCAAGAAGCATATGCACCGTAATTACCCAAGGAGTAAGGTTAGTAGAAACTACTATTGAGCCTAACCAAGCTTGTATAACAACGACAATAAGATTAAGAACGCTCCATACGGTGATGGACTTTTTCTTTTTCCAATAGGTAAAAGAAAAGAGAGCTGAAAACAACAAACAAAATCCTGCAACAACGCCCGTCAGACGATTGATATATTCTGTCCAAGTCTTCACAGGATTGAACTCTTCATGTTGAAGAATAGTTTCATCATGACGAATTTGATCTGCTAAATCCTTGTAACCAAAGAACTCAATCATATTGGCAAAGCGTGTGTTCTTCTTAACGCGTCCCTCTACATAATGTTGCTCATAGCCTGCTGGCAGTTGAGAAATATCTGTAGGTGGAATAATGCGGTTAAAACACTTAGGCCAGTCCGGACAGCCCATTCCTGAACCTGTACTCCGAACAATTCCGCCTGCTGTAATCACTAAAAAAAGAACGAAGATCGTGATCTTTGTTGTGCGAATAAATCGCCTCTCAGCTGATGGGAACATCAATATCCCTCCCTTTACAAAATTTTATCGTATAAAAGAGAGGTAGGTTTTACCCTACCCTTCTGTTTCTCTGTTATGCTCTTTGTCATAAACACGCTGAGCAGCAATTCCTTCTTCATTACCTTCCCAATCGTGGATCAAGTTAGAACTCATCGTTTGCGAATGTGGAACGTTTTGAGGAATAAAGTCAGCATCATGACCTGGCTTACTGTAGTCATACGGCCAACGGTACACTGTAGGGATCTCTCCTGGCCAGTTTCCGTGAATGTGTTCTACAGGTGTAGTCCATTCTAATGTATTTGCATTCCAAGGGTTCTGAGGAGCACGTTTTCCACACCAGATTGATGCGAAGAAGTTCCATAAGAAAGCGATCTGACCAACAGCCGAAACAATCGCAGCCCAAGTAACCAAAATATTAACTGATACCCATTTCTCCATGAAAGGGAACTCAGTGAAAGCGTAGTAACGACGAGGAACACCGTCGATACCCATAAAGTGCATCGGGAAGAATACCAAGTAAGCACCAATGAATGTTAACCAGAAGTGGAAATAACCTAAACGCTCGTCCATCATACGTCCGAACATCTTTGGATACCAATGGTAAACACCACACAACATACCGAAGATCGATGCAGAACCCATTACCAAGTGGAAGTGAGCAACAACGAAGTAAGTATCGTGTAAGTTGATGTCTAAGGCAGCATTACCTAAGTATAAACCTGTTAAACCACCAGATACGAAGAATGATACCATACCGATAGCAAACATCATCGCTGGAGTAAAACGGATATTACCACGCCATAGCGTAGCGATATAGTTAAATGCCTTTACCGCTGAAGGAACCGCAATAATCAACGTCGTGATCATGAATACCCCTCCTAAGAAAGGACTCATACCCGTAACGAACATGTGGTGACCCCAAACAATAAATGATAATACAGTAATACCTACTAAAGAGTAAACCATCGCGTGGTAACCGAAGATAGGTTTACGTGAGTTTGTAGAAATTACTTCTGATGTTAAACCTAATGCAGGCATAACAACTATATATACTTCTGGGTGCCCTAAGAACCAGAATAAGTGTTGGAATAAGATTGGAGAACCACCTTCGTTAGGAAGAATGTTACCACCAACTACTAAGTCTGATAAATAGAATGAAGTACCAACCGAACGGTCAAAGAATAATAATACTACTGCAGATACTAATACTGGGAATGATAATAAACCTACGATTGCAGTTAAGAAGAACGCCCAAATAGTTAAAGGCATTTTCCATAATTCCATTCCTTTCGTACGCATGTTTAATACAGTACTGATGTAGTTTACACCACCTAATACCTGAGACGCAATGAATAAGGTCATACTGATTAACCATAAGGTCATACCTAATCCAGAACCAGGGATCGCTGTAGGAACAGCAGATAATGGTGGATAAATTGTCCATCCTGCAGATGCCGGACCACTTTCAACGAAGAAAGAAGCTACCATGATCACACAGGCAACAAAGAAAAACCAGTAAGAAAGCATGTTCATTAATGGCGATGCCATATCACGTGCTCCTAATTGGTAAGGGATTAATAAGTTACTGAATGTACCAGACAAACCCGCCGTTAATACGAAGAATACCATCATCGTACCGTGGATTGTTACCAAGGAAAGGAAGAAATCGGGTCTAATACGACCACCTTCAGCCCATTTGCCTAAGAAAACCTCCAAGATAGGGAATTCAGCGTCTGGCCATGCAAGTTGAATACGGAATAAGATCGACAAAAGCATGGCAAATACTGCCATCACAATACCTGTGATCAAAAATTGCTTTGCAATCATCTTGTGATCCTGACTGAAGACATACTTCGTCAAGAACGTCTCATGATGATGATCATGACCGTGATGAGCTGCGTCGTGCGATATAACTGTAGTTGACATATTCTAATATAAATTCTCTCTGTTCTATTAATTTAATGAAGCTGCAATACGGCTCTCCTTAATTGTATTGTCTTCTTTTTGTGCGAATTCTTTTTGAAGATCTTCTGTAAAGAACTTAGCTTGTTTGCTTAACCATTCTTTATATTCTGCTTCTGAAACCACAATAACCTTTTTCTTCATGTTATAATGGCTACTTCCACAGATCTTAGCACACAACATATAGTAGTCGTAAGCTGGATCATTCTGACGATCACGCATCTCTTCTGTAGTTACCGTTGGAGTAAATTGGAAGTAATTCGTCATACCTGGTACCGCGTTGATTTGTACACGGAAATCAGGAATATAGAAAGAGTGAATGATATCTTTTGATAAGATGTGGAAACGAACTGGCTTATTAACCGGGATTACGATTTCATCACCTTTAACATCATCCCAAGAACTTTTATCGTTGAAATCAATACCATAAGAGTTCGTTGGAGTCGTCAATTTATAATTACGTTTACCAATTACACCGTCATTACCCGGGTAACGAACTGTCCATTGGAATTGCTCTCCTAAAACCTCAACTTGTAAAGCTGACTTCTTAAGATCCTCAGGAATGTTCGTAATTGATCTCCAAGTAAAGAAACCGAATAATACTAAGATAGTTAAAACAACAGCAGGAACGATTGTCCATAATCTTTCGATAGCATCATTGTGCGGATAGTAATACGCCGTACGCTTCGCACGCATTCTGTAGATTAAACTGAACGTCAATAATAAAATGTGAACTAACACTAGAACGATGGTGATAATAACCGTCGTAATAATGAACATTCTATCTATATCCTTACCGTGTTCTGTCACTGCTTCTCTCCATGCCCAGCTTCCCCATACTGCGTATGAATAATACGTGAATGCTAAAAAGGCAATAAGAAAAACAAACAGTAAAACTGCTTGACTAGTATTGTTTGCTAATGGATTGTATTTACCATTAACCTTCTTTGTCAATGAATAAATAGAAAGTACTTTAAAAACTACCCCTACAACTGCACAGGCAATTAATAAAATGAAAACATAATACAACAGGTTTTTGTAAACCTGTGGATCAATTTTCTTTTCTTCTTTTGGAGCTGCCGCCGCAGAGCTAGACGATGAAGAACTAGATGCTGCTGCTACAGTCGTCGAATCAGTCGTCGCCGGAGCCGCTGCCGAATCTACAACTGCAGTTGCCGCAGAGTCTGCCGGAGCAGCTACAGCTGCTTGCTCAGTTTGTGTAGCAACGGTAGCCGTGTCCTGAATGGAAGCAAATAGTGGCGTAGCCAACATCAAGTTGATCGCTAATAAACCTCCGATTAAGGACTTGAATCTGTTATTTAATGTAAACTTCATTTTTTTATAAGACGTTTGAACGTTATCCCAACTTTATCTTTTATTAAATCTGATGATGTAAACTTTCATCAAGAAGCGGATGGTGCTTCGGAGCTAATGCATGCTTACTCAATTTAGACATTACTAAGAAAGTAAACAATCCAACAAATCCTATAGCAGTACCAATCTCTACAAAACCAAATCCTCTGTGTGATTCAACTGTACCAGGCATAATCATAATGTAGTAATCTAACCAGTGACCACATAATAACATGATCGCTACGAACAACATTACATTACCCTTACGCTTAGCATCTCTATCCACTAATAATAATAATGGCGCCACAAAGTTAATAATAATGCTCAACCAAAACCAAGGTTTGTATTCAGGTTCCCAACGTTTATAGAAATAAACTGTCTCTTCAGGAATATTTGAATACCAAATCAACATGAACTGAGCAAACCAAACATAACACCAGAAGATAGAGAAACCGAACATTAATTTACCTAAATCGTGTAAGTGGTTTTCATTAACCCATGCCATGTAACCTGCTTTTTTCACAAGAACAAGGATGATAACGATTGCTGCGATTCCACTAACCCACATTGCTGCGAAGTTATACCAACCGAACATGGTCGAGAACCAGTGCGCCTCTAAAGACATGATCGTGTCGAAAGACCAAATTGGTGTAGTGAAACCAAAGATTACTAAGAAGATCGCGGATAGCTTAAATCCTTTTTTGTAAGAGTTTAAACCACCTTGTAAATCTTCATTGTATGAAAGTTTAGCTAAGATAAAAGCGAAAATACTATAGCTTCCCATGAAGATGATCTGACGGATCAAGAATCCTGGTACATTTAAGAAAGCTGCTTTACCCGCAACCAACTTATCATAGTTAGGACTGCTAGGATCTGTTAATCCATCTGCATGCCAGTGGTGGTAAAGGTTATGTGTAGTTAAACCCAAAGCTACAATCACTAATAATAAGATTGAAGCGATTGGTAAAATACTAGCCATTGCCTGAGGGATACGAATTAATCCAGCAGACCAGCCTGATTGAGTTACTAATTGTAATGCAACAAAGAATGCTCCAGCTGCACACACACAAGTAAAATAATAGCCCATCAATAATAAATTGGCATATGTACGCTCAACCATGATATGGTCACTGGAAAGTAAGCCAAGTGCAATTGCGGCAATTCCTACAACGATCGCAACCAAGCTCAACACCTTAGCGATGCCGGCGAATTGAAATTGCTCGCTGAAATTATAATCGTGATGATGATTGTGAGTTCCCATTTATAATATCGATGTTAATTATTTTTTTTGTAATTCATGAACGTACATAACCACTTTCCAACGCTCTTCTGGAGTCAACTGTGAAGCGTGAGCTCCCATCGAGTTGTATCCATAAGTAATGGTGTGATAAATCTTTCCGTCCGTTAATTCTGACATTTTACCACCTCTTGAAGATGGAACTCCAGCAGACTGATGGTATGATGGCGGCGGAGGGAAGTTCTCTAACGCTCTTGTACCTCTAGAGTCAGTAACTGATCTATCCTTAGTAATAGGGCCATCTCCTGCTCCATCCTTACCATGACAAACTGCACAATAAGTTAAGAACAACGTCTCACCTTCAGCTAAATTCGCTTGAGTAACTAACAAAGGGTTTTTAACCTCTGCACCAGCTAACTCATACCCTTCAACTGTATTCGGATAATCAAAACGCTCAAACCCGATTGGCGTAGTGCTCGCCGGAGGTAATTGCGCTGTCTGCTTATTTTTAAAATTATCATTTGGCTGATCCGGATTGAATGCAATTGGATCATACATATTTCTCGAGAATTCTAAACCTGTACTGCGTGTCGTACCATCTCCGCAGGCAGAAACCACTGCAGCTAACGCGGCAGCAACACATACAGTTCCAAGAAAATTCTTCTTATTCATAGCTAACATATTTTCTTTCATTGTATTTAACTTCTACTGCTCCTGCTTCTTTCAATAGACTATCGATCAACGCATGATCAGTATTTTCACGAGCATCAACTGCAATTATAAATCTGTCATCCGTTGCACGAAGATCCATCACACGTGGAGCACGTCCTGGGAATAAATGATTGCGATAGAAGAATGTAGCAACCATTCCTAACGCACAAATTAAGATTGTAACCTCAAATGTAACCGGAACAAAGTTTGGCAATGGCAATGATGGCTTACCACCAATGTTCATCGGCCAATCATAAGCCATTGTGTAGAACAATAAACTAAATCCTAAAATTGTACCTGTTGCTCCGAATAAAAATGCAGCAATTGGTAAACGTGATGGTTTTACGCCCAGCTTAGCTTCAATACCGTGGATCGGCATTGGTGTAAAACAATCATAAATGCTAATGTTATTTGCTTGCAACTTGTCAATCCCGTGCATCATTTCATCAGGATCCGCAAAACTACCTAGTATATATTTTGTATTGCTCATTGCTACTATTTTTTACGTAATTCTTTAATATCCTCTTCTGTAACTGTATCGTATTTCTCCAAAGAGTTTCTGAAGAACTCAACTTGATCCTCAGGGAATGCGCCTTCTTGAACAAGCTTAGTTTTCTGTTGTAAACTCGCG
Source organism: Sphingobacterium sp. UBA6645 (assembly GCF_002455685.1). Classification (NCBI taxonomy): domain Bacteria; kingdom Pseudomonadati; phylum Bacteroidota; class Sphingobacteriia; order Sphingobacteriales; family Sphingobacteriaceae; genus Sphingobacterium; species Sphingobacterium sp. UBA6645. Next base: position 24,402 of record NZ_DKLH01000088.1, on the reverse strand, counting down.
CTCTTCAACAATAACTTAACCTCTGCAATAGCAATACCTGGTAAGAAACGAAGGAACAATAAGAATAAAGTGAAGAATAAACCAATTGATCCAACGAAAATACCCACGTCAACCCAAGTTGGGTAGAACATCGCCCATGATGATGGTAAGTAGTCACGGTGTAATGAAGTAACGATAATTACGAAACGTTCAAACCACATACCGATGTTTACCACAATTGATAATACCCAAGAGATTGGAATACTTGTTCTAATTTTCTTGAACCAGAATAATTGTGGTGAAATCACGTTACATGTCATCATCGCCCAGTAAGCCCAAGCGTAAGGACCTGCAACACGGTTTGCGAATGCATACATTTCATATTCAGAACCTGAGTACCATGCAATAAATAACTCTGTTAAGTATGCAATACCTACGATAGATCCTGTTGTCATGATGATCTTATTCATCGCTTCAATATGGAACATCGTGATGTAGTCCTCAAAGTTCATTACTTTACGAAGGATTAACAATAATGTTTGTACCATCGCGAAACCTGAGAAAATCGCTCCAGCAACGAAGTATGGAGGGAAGATCGTCGTGTGCCATCCTGGAATTACGGAAGTTGCAAAGTCCATGGATACGATGGTGTGTACCGAAAGTACAAGAGGTGTAGAGATACCAGCTAAGATCAATGAAACGATCTCAAAACGCTGCCAAGTCTTTACTGAACCATTCCATCCGAAAGAAAGGATTGAATAGATTCTACGTTTTAAACCAGAAGCACGGTCACGAACTGACGCGATATCCGGTAATAGACCACAGTACCAGAATACTAAGGAAACTGTGAAATATGTAGAGATCGCAAATGCGTCCCATACAAGTGGTGAGTTAAAGTTTACCCATAAAGATCCGAATTGGTTTGGCAATGGGAAAATCCAGTATGCTAACCAAGGGCGTCCCATGTGAGCAACAACGTATGTTGCGGCACAGATTACGGCAAAGATTGTCATCGCCTCTGCCGAGCGGTTAATCGAGTTACGCCAGTTTTGACGGAAAAGTAAAAGTACTGCGGAAATCAGCGTTCCGGCGTGACCAATACCCACCCACCATACGAAGTCGGTGATATCCCAAGCCCAACCTACGGTTTTGTTCAAACCCCAGGCGCCGATACCTGTCCAGAAAGTGTATCCAACACTTACTACCCATAACATTGCTCCAAGGACAGCTACTGTAAAGCCAATCCACCAAGCTTTGTTCGGTTTATTTTCAACCGGTAGCAAGATATCATCTGTAACTTTTGCATACGTGATATTCTTGCCGGTTACTAATGGTTCTCTTAATATTGATTCGTTATGCGATGACATAGTTATTTTATTTCAGTATTGAATAAATTACGCTTCAAATGTGTTTCTTACCTTAGTCATGTAACCAATATTTGGTTGCACGTTGATCTCTTCTAGTACGTAATAAACACGCTCGTTACGTAGTGCTTTTGAAACTTCTGATTCTGGATCGTTAGCATCTCCAAAGATAATCGCATTTGCCGAACATGCTGCTTGACAAGCCATTTGAATATCTCCGTCCTTAACTTTACGATTTTCGATCTTAGCTTGCAATTTACCAGCTTGAATACGTTGGATACACATTGAACATTTCTCCATAACCCCACGAGAACGTGTCGTTACATCAGGATTCAATACTAATTGTGTAAATTCGTTATTCAAGTAGTTGTCAAAGCGTGAATCATTCCAGTAGTTAAACCAGTTAAAACGACGTACTTTATATGGACAGTTGTTTGCACAGTAACGAGTACCGAAACAACGGTTGTAAGCCATATGGTTAAGACCTTCTGAAGAGTGAACAGTCGCCAATACCGGACATACAGTCTCACATGGAGCATGCTCACAGTGTTGACATAACATCGGTTGGTGAACAACAGTTACATCTTCGTAATCTAAACCGTCTGCTTTCGCAATCTCTTTTTCTTTTGTAAGCTTCGATTCACCACTGTTGATTGTGTAGTAACGGTCAATACGCAACCAGTGCATCTCACGACGACGGCGAACCTCGTCACGACCAACAACCGGAATATTGTTTTCTACGTTACATGCAACGATACAAGATCCACAACCTGTACAAGCGTTCAAGTCAATTGCCATCACCCAACGGTGACCTGGTTGCTCAAACTTGTTCCATAAGTCGTAAGTCTGATGTGTATCAGCAAAACGACCTGACTCTGAATTTGGATCTTTTAAATATTTAGCAAATGAAGTTTCACGAATAATGTTACGACCTTCAATCGTGTGGTGAGTTTGCGTTTGTGCTAATTCGTAGATTCCTGATGCTTTCGAAACAGTAGCTTTAGCTGTAAATTGAACAGTACCATTTACTAAGCTTGCGAATGGATAAGCATTCACACCTACATTATTACCTGCTTTACCTACTTTCGTACGACCATAACCTACAGCAATGGAAACCGTACCTTTAGCTTGACCAGGCTGCAATACAACCGGTAAATCTACTTTGTAACCATTAGCTTCAACAGTCACTTTTCCAGTTTCTTTAACCCCTAGTTCTTCAGCATCCTGAGGGTTGATAGCTGCATAGTTATCCCAAGTTACTTTTGATACTGGATCTGGCAACTCTTGTAAGTATGCGTTATTTGCATAACGACCATCTCTCAATGTAGTAGATTCGTATAATTTCAATTCTACCCCACCAGCGATACGTTTGCTATCGTTCGCAATTGCCGCAGCTACAGCATTCGCATCAACAGCAGCGCTGTATGATGATCCTGTCGTAGTTCCTTTAAATACGAAACCTTGTTGTAAAACGTCTTTCCATGTTTTTCCTGTACCCGCTAAGATATTAGCTTCCCAGTATTCTTTCACGAAATCGTGGATTGGTTTATTAACACCTGCCCATACTAACAATGACTGTTCAGCTTGGCGTGTGTTAAATACAGGATTGATAGTAGGTTGAACGATGGTGAATAAACCTTCTTTTGCAGAGGAGTCACCCCATGCTTCTAAGAAAGTACAGTTAGGAGCGATTGCTTTCAATTCTGAAGCTGTCTCATCTGCTCTATCAGCGAATGATACCGAGTAATCGATTTTCGCGATTGCAGCTTTTACATCATCAACTTTGAAATAATCATAAACCGGGTTGCTATTCAAGAAGAAAGCAACACCAACTTGACCAGCTTTAGCAGCAGTTAAGAACTGTTGGAAAGCAGCATCCGAACCTTGATATTGTTTTGAGTAATTATCTAAATCGATAATCGCTCCATATGCGCCTAATGCTGAGTTGATCGCATTTACTAACAATTGAACGTTAGTATCATTTGATCCGGCAACGACTAAAGCAGCACCTCTAGCAGCAACTAATTCTTTCGCAGCTAAAGTGATTACCTTTTTCGCTTTTGCATTGTTCGTACCACCAGCTACAGATTGTCCTGTGATTTCATTGTATAATGAAACTAATACAGCACCTTCTTCCGATGGCTTAATCGCAACACGCGCATCAGCATTCGAACCTGTCATCGATAGACCCGATTCGAATTGAATATGACGTGACATTTTACCGCCTTTCAACGATTTATGATCACGGTTTTTAATATAATCTTGTGTGTGCTCTTCCCCTGCTACCCATGAACCTAGGAAGTCTGCTGCTACTGAAACAACAACCTGCGCTTTGTCGAAGTGGTATGAAGGGATAACTGCTTTACCAAATGCTGTTCTATTTGCTTCGATAATACCGCTGTAAGAAACAGCATCAACTTGAACTAAATTGGTTGAAGGGTATTTCGCAGCTAAAGCAGCGATAGCAGCTAATGTTGAAGGACTGTTTACTGTGTTGGCAACGATGGTAATTTGCTTACCAGCACCTTGCGCCTTGTTCAAAGCATCAACAACAGCTTTATCCAACTGAGACCATTCTACATCTTTACCAGCAATTTGCGGATTCTGTAGTTTGGACATATCATATAAGTCAAGTACAGAAGCTGCAGTTTGCGCGTCAGTACCTTGATTTAAGCCAACTGAATTTTTATTAGCCTCTAAAGAGATTGGACGTCCCTCGCGAGTTCTAACGATTACACTCCGACCATTGAAGGATGATGCGTAAAAGTTAGGGATACCTGGAGTTACCTCCTCCGGCTTGATTACATAAGGTACAGCCTTATGAATCGGCGTACGGTTACATGCAGCTAAAGTTACAGCACCTAATCCAAAGCCTAATGCCTTCAAGAAGTCACGACGTGGAGTTTTTGTACTTAAACCTGCTTCATTTAACACATCTTCTACGGGAATAGGCTCAGCAAACTCCCCTTTGCTTCCTTCTACAAAAGCTGGAGTCTGATTTAACTCTTCTAAACCTTTCCAATATTTTTTATTGCTTTCCATTTAAGCTATATATAAGATTCCGTATTTCTAATTAAACTCTATTAATAGTGACACTTACCACACTCTAATCCACCGATCATTGCAGCAGTCATCTTCTCACCTTTTTTCAACTTCTCGTGTGCTTTGATCAATTGATCGTAATATGCGTTGTCCGCATTTACTTCTGTCGTTTTGTGACAGTCAACACACCATTTCATTGTAAGTGGAGAATATTGATAAACTTCTTCCATATCTTGGATCGGACCGTGACATGTTTGACACTCAACACCTGCAACAACTACGTGCTGTGAGTGGTTAAAGTATGCAAAGTCAGGTAAGTTATGAATTCTAACCCATTCGATAGGACGAGGATTGTTTCCGTAAGTTCTAGTTTCAGGATCATAATCAACCGCACGATAGATTTTCAAAATCTCTGGTGAAATCTCACCATCATAGTGATCAGATGCAGTTACTGTGTTGTGACAGTTCATACATACGTTCGCTGATGGAATTGAAGCATTCTTAGATTTGAACGCACCACCGTGACAATATTGACACTCAATCTGGTTAACACCTGCGTGAATCTGGTGAGAGAACTTAATCGGTTGTACAGGCTTGTAACCTTCATGTACACCCACGTTCCACATGGCTTTCCAACCCGCAACGCCTAAAAGACCCACAACCATCAATACCACAAAGAATACCAACTTCTTGTTCTTCAAGAATGCTTTCGCAAACTTAGCAGAACTACTTTCGCCAGCCTCTTCATGTTGAGCTTGTGCAGCAGCAATTGTCGCTTGGTTAGCAGCAATCACCTTCTCTAAAGTTTTTGTAACACGGTTTAAAGCAAAGATTACCGCAACAGCAACGACGAACAAAGCAACTAAGCCTATGATCATCATTCCACTGGCATCACTGCTAGCAGCAGCACCTCCAGCCGGAGCTTTCGATTGCTTCTCAGCTAATTTAACTTCCTCTGCTTGTACATAAGCGATGATATCTTTAATATCAGCCTCTGACAAGTGAGCGTAAGGAGCCATCATTGTAGGGTATTCAGCCTTCAATGCAACAGCTTGCTCATCTCCTGAATCAACCATCCCTTGTGGATTATGAATCCACTTAACAATCCAAGCCTCTTCACGACGCTCAGATAAACCCTTTAAATCTGGACCTGTAATTTTCTTACCAACAGCGTGACAAGAGTTACAAGCGTTCGATTTGAAGAGAGCAGCACCATTCGCGGCATCCTGTGCTTGCGAGGTTGTTGTAACGGCAAATAACAATACCAAACTGATCGATATTGACTTCGCAAGTCTTCCCAAAACGGATGAGATATTTCTCATATTTAGCACTTTATACTATTTTATGTGTAATAATTAATTGTTGACACTTAGAGTATGTACACAGAAGCGTACAAAACAATGCACAAAAGTATAACTTATTAAGCAATCCCTGACAATCTGATGACGTAATTTGTCAATTTATAATCATTCTAAATAGATATCATAGAATCGTCATAAAGTGCCCTAATATAACAATAATGTGATTTTATACCACGTTTTTATTATTAACTTAGTGTCACTATGAAATGGATATATTTCTTTTTTCTCTATTTTTTATTTACAAGTTGTGCACAATCACAATCCAAGCATACACATACGACTATGAACGACGAAACGAAATACAACAAATTAACTCCAGAAGAAGAATATGTCATTCTTCATAAAGGAACGGAACGACCCTTTACTGGAGAGCTATTAGACAACAAAGCCAAAGGAACTTATATCTGTCGCCGTTGCGACGCCCCATTATACGAGTCGAAAGATAAATTTGAATCACATTGTGGCTGGCCGAGTTTTGACGATGAGATACCAGGTGCTGTAAAAAGAGAAGTTGATGCAGATGGTCGAAGAACCGAAATTCTGTGTGCGAAGTGTGGTGCACACCTAGGTCATGTTTTTGAGGGTGAAGGATTCACCGCCAAAAACACGAGACATTGTGTAAATTCTATTTCAATGAAGTTTGTTCCTGCGGCTCCTCAACAATAGCCGACGAACCTCTTACAAGAAGCTCACAAGGGATTACAATTTTTTGTAGTTCCTTATTTTTCCCCTTGATTTCATTCAACAAGGTATGTATCAGTTCATTCGCGATTGCTACAGTATCCTGAGTAACCACCGAAATATCGGGATCATGCAATTTGAACAACGTGTGATCATCAAAAGCAACCATATTAGGTAGCTTCATTCCATGCTCCTTTACGGCCTTCAGACCATCGATAGCTAAATAATTGGTTGCGAATAAAACAGCGTCCAAGTTATTATCATGAATAAACTCATACAATTGCTCTACGGCTGTTTCTTCCTCTTCATCCAAACGAACTTTCTTGATGTACGCCTGCTGCTGATAATCATCAATCGCTTTCATATAGCCTTCTAAACGATCGCGCATCTGTGTCTGATTCGAATAGAGCGAAACGAAACCTACCTTCTTATTTTTCGGATTATCTAGCAAATGTTTTGTAGCCTCAAAAGCCCCGTTAAAGTTATCCAATACGACGTAATGGGTATCTAATTGCGGTACGTATCGGTCAAACAGTACCAAAGGGACGTTATTTTTATTCAAATTGCTCAAAGTATCCTCCAAACCTTCTGGAGGCGTAATAATGTAGCCATCAACCTGCCTATCATAAAACAATTGAATAAGCTCTCTAGCTTTCGTAGGATCGTTGTCCATACTACAGTAGATGATGTGATAGCCATTTTCATAGGCAATTCGCTCAATGTATTTCGCAATATTTGAGAAGAAAGGATTGGAAATATCTTCGACAATCAAACCTAAAATCTTGGACTGTCCAGTTCGCAAACTTTGAGCTAACTGATTAGGCTTATAACCTACCTTCTTGACGTATTCTAACACACGCTTGGTTAAACTCTCACTAATTCGTTTCTCTTTAGCTTTTCCGTTCAAAATAAAAGATACAGTCGTAACGGAAACTCCAAGAGTTTTTGCAATATCACTAATTAAAATACGCTTTCTCATGCTAGGTCAACAGTGGATTATAGGAAATTTTACCAAATATATAATTTCAGCTAAATTTTAGCAAGCAATTGCTAAATTATTTGCTAAATAATCCGCTAAAAGGATTTATTAAATAAATAAAACTATTTTTGTATAGAGTACACTATTTATAACGAACATTATGACCTTTCATTATACCCGGACGCTAAAATCACTTTTCTTAGGTTCGGCGATGCTGACATTAGTTAGCAATGCTGCCGCCCAGACATTAACGCGTTATGTCGATCCTTTTATAGGAACCGGAGGACATGGACACACCTATCCTGGTGCTACCGTCCCTTTCTCCCTAGTACAATTATCTCCCGACAACGGTAAAAATGGTTGGGATTGGGTCAGTGGATACCATATCTCTGCAGATTCCATCGCCGGATTCAGTCATATGCACCTTAGCGGAACCGGAATCGGTGATTGGTTGGACATCGCTATCATGCCAATGCTGAAACCGATCAAAAATTATAAAATCGATACACGTGTTTCATTTTCGCACGCAAATGAATCGGCAGGCCCAGGATATTATGCGGTACAGTTGGACAATCAGATCCAAGCAAGACTTACAGCAACAGAACGCGTCGGATATCATCAATATCAATTCCCAGCCTCCGCAGAACCAACCGTACGCTTAGACCTAAATCATGCCTACAATTGGGATAAACCAACGGACACCGAAATCCAAATTTTGAACGACAGTACCGTTGTTGGGAAAAGATATTCCTATGGTTGGGCCAATCAGCAACATATTTACTTTGCTATACGCTTTTCTGCTCCTTTCAAACAATATCTACTCAACGGGAAAGAAAGCAGCACAAAAGAATTACGCGTAGAAAACCTAGGAAAACTTACAGAACCAGCTGTCAATGCGCAGTTCATTTTTCCGAATAGCAAGCAAATTGAATTAAAAGTCGCTCTATCTACAAGCAATCAGCAGAAAGCCCTTTTAGCCTTAAACGAAATACCAAATTGGTCATTCGACGCAGTGAAAGATCAAGCTGAGCAGAAATGGGAAAAGGAATTAGGAAAGATTGAAGTAGCAAGTAAAGATGATCGCTTGAAGAAAATTTTCTATACCGCTTTATATCATACCGCAATCTCGCCGACCCTCTACTCGGACCAAGACGGCGAATACAAAAACTATAAGGGACAGCAGCGCACCATGCCTAACAACGGCCAACGCTATACCCTGTTCTCTCTTTGGGATACTTTCAGAGCCTTAAAACCATTATTTACCATCACCCAACCCGAACGATACACCGACATCATCAATAGCATGCTCGCTTTCTATGATGAAAACGGACTGCTTCCCGTTTGGGATCTGAGCACCTTCGAAACGAATACCATGACCGGATACCATGCTATCCCAGTTATAGCCGATGCGATATTGAAAGACTGGCCGGGAATCGATCAAGAGCGAGCATATCAGGCGATGTTAGCGAGTGCACATCAATCCATCCGTGAAGTACCTGCTTATATAGAATATGGCTATGTTCCGCAAGATGTCAACGGTGGTTCTGTGACCAAAACATTGGAATACGCATTCGATGACTATTGCATATCATTAGTTGCTAGAAAACTGGGAAAACAGGATGATTATAATAAATTTACCAAGCGCGCCAAGAGCTATATCAATCATTTCGACCCCCAATCTGGTTTTATGCGCGCCAAAAAGAAAGACGGAAAGTTCATCGAGCCGTTCGATCCTTTTTATTCCGAACACGATTTTGACAAAAGCCAATACATCGAAGGTAATGCTTGGCAACACTCCTTCTTCGTTCCTCACGATGTTCGTGGACTAGCGAAGCTATTCCCTAAAAAAGATGGTCTAGATAAGATGTTGGACACTCTATTTACCGCACCATCTCATATGACCGGTGAAAACCAATCGCCTGACGCGTCCGGATTCATTGGTCAGTATGCACATGGTAATGAACCGAGCCACCATATCGCCTACATGTATAGCTATATCGGCAAACCTTGGAAGACACAGGAAAAGGTAAGAGCCATTATTGATTCGATGTACCACGACCGACCAGATGGCTATGCCGGAAACGAAGATGCAGGACAGATGAGCGCATGGGCAGTATGGTCCATGATGGGCTTATACCCAGCAAGCCCTGTCAACGGAGAATATGTATTTGGAAGCCCTGTATTAGACGGAGCAACAATCCATATGCCCGGAGGGAAAAAGTTCCGCATAAGCGCTAAAAACAACAGCGAAAAGAATATATACATTAGGTCGATCAGATTGAACGGAAAGAGATATACAAAATCTTATATAACGCATGCGGAGATGCTAAAGGGCGGCGAATTGGTATTCGAAATGTCGCCAGTACCGAATAAGAAATACGGAATTAAGCGAAAAGATCAGCCCTCTTCCATGGAAAACTAAAACCATTGGATAAATTGTCATGTTATAACCTTAGGTACACAATTTGATAACATAAGGGAAAGGAGAAAAACATAATGAGTGATTTCAACAACATTAACATAAAAGACATTCAGGACGGAAACAACGGACAGGATTTCTACAAAAACTTTAGAGAGAAATTGGTAGAAGTAGAACAGTTTCCTTCGATCTATACCTTTAAGTTCATCGTGAAAACTGACTCTGATCAGGGCGAGCAGGTTAAAGCCTTATTTACCCATTCTTCCGCTAAGTTTTCCGAAAAAAGTTCATCAGGGGGAAAATATACTTCTATTACCATTGAAAACTTTGTAAATTCTGCCGACGAAGTAATAGAATATTACAAAAAGGTCGCAGAGATACCGGGTGTAATGATGTTATAAAATAATAAAGAAAGGGTGCCA
>NZ_DKLH01000088.1:0-14078 GCF_002455685.1 Sphingobacterium sp. UBA6645 | reverse complement strand
TGGCACCCTTTCTTTATTATTCTTGTTCCGATTGTATTTCTTTCATCGCTTGCTCGACTGCCTCTATGTTGTTAAAATCGATATTCCTCCTCTTCAAACTCACATAGAGATTGGAAGGAATAATCACAAACCTATAATTAATTCCAGTCGACAACGGTAGCAACGCACCACCATCATGAACGAATCTGTATAACACAAGTTCTCTCAGCTTAAGTTTAAAAGCAATTGTACTTATTCGACCACCGGCACGACTAGTGTAGGGCAAAGGAAATGCACCTCCACCGTAATCTAAGTAAACCAAAATCGCAGCGGACTGAATAACGGTTTCTGAAAGTTGCGACGAGTAAATATGAGCAATCCTCATCGTTGTACCGTCCATAATACTATCTTTATATCTTACAGCCGTTTTCCAGCCGGAATACAAAACCCTGGCGTCGGCTTTCAAATTTGTACCAACTCCCCAACCACTTGCCGTTTTGGGACCATATAAAATCATCTGCGCTGTATTCATATAAAAGTCTCCCACGACTCCCAATGTTGCTGCAGGAACCGCAGTTCCTGAAAGAATCTTTGTGCCGTTTGTACCATTCACACCGTCCTTCCCATCGTCTCCTTTTATACGAGTGGGGCTCCCCCAACCTGCCGCCAACTTTGGCCCATAGAGGTCACCTGTTGCAGTCCGAAAATAAAAATCACCGATTTTCCCTAATGTTGCTGCTGGAACCGTTGCACCACTTAAGAATACCGAGCCATCCGCCCCCTTTATCCCCTGAGCACCCTTTTCGCCAACTTCACCCTGATCACCTTTCGGCCCCTGAGGTCCCATATCACCTTTTTTACATGCTCCAGCAAATAGTATAACTATTCCAAGTAAGAGCATAAGAATCTTTGTTTTCATACATATCAAGTTTAATTCAGTACCAATGATTGCTGAACTAAAACTAGTGTATTTATAAAGATTCAATTTTGTAAATGAGCGACAGAAGTATTCCAGCGAGTGGAGCAGCCCAATTAATGAGTAAAAACCTTCCATGTTTCTATTGAAACACCATCAGGAAAGAGAGTACGTGGTGTCCTTTGAAAACAGAAACGCTCAGAAAAAAAGATAGCCATCTGTTCGGATGGCTATCTTTTTTCTTATGAAGTGAATTACGCTTGAGGAGCATCTGTTGCCGGAGCGTCTGTCGCTGGCTTTTGCTCTTGTTTTGCCTTATCTTCTCTTGGAGGGCGAGGTAATAAAGCTTTACGAGAAAGCTTCATTTTTCCTTGCTTATCAATATCTAATAACTTAACAGTTACCATATCTCCTTCTTTGAAAACACCGTCCATTGTTTCTAGACGCTTCCAGTCAATTTCAGAGATGTGCAATAAACCATCTTTTCCTGGTAAAATTTCAACGAAAGCACCAAATGCCATGATAGACTTCACTTTACCTTCATATACTTCACCAATTTCCGGTTTCGTAACGATTGCTTTTACGCGTGCCATTGCTGCGTCGATAGAATCTTTATTTTCTGCAAAGAACTGAACGATACCTTTGTTATCAACCTCTTCGATCGAGATTGTAGCACCGGTTTCACGTTGCATTTCTTGAATCACTTTACCACCTGGTCCGATCACAGCACCGATAAATTCTTTATCAATAGTAATTTGAACGATACGTGGAGCGTGTGGTTTGTAATCTTTACGAGGAGTTTGAATAGTCTTAGCCATTTCGCCTAAGATATGTAAGCGAGCCTCTTTAGCTTGATCTAAGGCCTGAGTTAACACTTCCCATTTCAAACCATTGATCTTTAAGTCCATTTGACAACCTACGATACCTTTTTGTGTACCTGTAACTTTAAAGTCCATATCGCCCAAATGATCTTCATCACCCAAGATATCCGATAAAATAGCGTATTTACCAGTCTTCTCATCTGTGATCAATCCCATTGCAATACCAGACACTGGAGCTGCAATCTTAACACCCGCATCCATCAATGCTAAAGTACCAGCACAAACGGTAGCCATAGAGGAAGAACCATTGGATTCCAAAATATCTGAAACTACACGAATAGTGTAAGGATTATCTTCGCCTGTTGGCAGTACTTGTTTCAATGAGCGCATGGCTAAGTTACCATGACCAACCTCACGACGACCTGGACCTCTATTTGGTCTTACTTCACCCGTAGAGAATCCTGGGAAATTATAGTGTAAAATGAATTTGTTATAACCGTGGAAGAATGCGCCGTCGATCATTTGTTCATCATCTTTCGCGCCTAAGGTTACTGATGTCAAGGATTGAGTTTCACCACGTGTAAACACAGCTGAACCGTGAGCAGCAGGTAAATAATCTACTTCAGACCAAATTGGACGTACTGTACGAACATTACGACCATCTAAACGAATTCCTTCGTCTAATACTAAATTACGTACCGCATCGTATTGAACGTCGTGGTAGTATTTCTTTAACAAGAAAGCAGTATCATCATCGATCTCCTCACCTTGCGTTGCAAAGAATTCTTCGCCGATTTCAGCAAATCGCTCTGTACGCTCATGTTTAGTTGATCCTGATTTTGCTACCTCATACACTTTATCATAAGTCGCTGCATAAACAGCTTCTCTCAATTCAGGGTTTGAAGGCTCATGAACAAACTCACGTTTGGTTTCTGAACCTACTAATCTGCTTAATTCAATTTGTCCCGCAACTTGCTTTTTGATCGCTTCGTGAGCAAAAGCAATAGCTTCAATCATCTCTGCTTCTGAAATCTCCTTCGCTTCGCCCTCAACCATCACGATATCTTGTGCAGATCCCGCAACGATAAATTCTAAGCTCGCATTCTCTAAAACAGATACCGTTGGGTTGATCACTAATTGACCATCAACCTTCGCCACGCGAACTTCTGAAATAGGACCATTGAATGGAATGTCAGACACTGCGATCGCAGCAGAAGCTGCTAATCCTGCTAATGCATCTGGCATAATTTCCTTATCCGCAGAAATTAAACTCACCATTACCTGTGTGTCCGCATGGTAAGTATCTGGGAATAATGGGCGTAATGCTCTATCTATTAATCTTGAAATTAAAACTTCATAATCTGAAAGTCTAGCTTCACGACGTAAGAAACCGCCTGGGATACGGCCTGTAGCCGCGTATTTCTCTTGGTAATCTACAGATAAGGGAAGAAAATCAACTCCAGCCTTAGCTTCTTTTGAAGAAACAACCGTTGCTAATAGCATCGTGTTTCCTTGTTTTAATACAACCGATCCGTCCGCTTGCTTCGCTAACTTCCCGGTAGACAATTCGATAGGCGCAAGTCCGCCGCCCATCTCAATCGTTACTTTGTGTTCGTTATAACTCATTGTGTTTTCGTTGTGATGCAGTTGCCTCAAATAGAATGCATCAATTTAATTTTGACCTTTTTAATCGCACAAAGGTAATTAAAATTTCCTCCCTAATCCTAGTAGCGACTTATTTTTTCCAACCTAGAAACCAGAAGTTTCCTAATCGGATATTATTTTATCGCTTCAACCCAAATCCTATTAAACCAAATCGGATCTGAAGATGAAAAGTGTACTTCATAATAACCGGCACGATCAGCCAGGAATGTACCAGCATCCTGATCCAAAAACTCCTCTACATACCAATTCTCGTTCGGCTCGACCGTTACTTTTCCATTGGGTTTAGCAAGGATAGTAAAATCTTGCTTATACCGCTTCGCAGCAGCGCTTGCTTCTAAGCTCAAACGTTGAACCGAAAGTTTTAACTCACTTTCTTTACCATTTCCATTATGGATATTCGACGTCAATCTATATTTTCCGACTTTCGGCAGATACAGCTTCCACGCAACCTCCTGATTTCCCTTCAATGCTAAATAGTCCGGCCGCGTACCGTCGAATGCTTTCAATTCAACTCCCGGAGTAATAACATTTCTTGCATTCAATGCAAAACCGCCAAACGTGGATTCCCCCACTACTTGATCATCTAAATAGATCTCATCGAAACTCAACTTAATCACCGAAACATAAGGATCCGGTTGTCTATCGGGAACCTGGATATGCATCAAAGGGCCGAACTGCTCCACCGATAAATTAAGCTGCCCGTTGGGGGTCAAAAGTGTTGCACGAACCGGCTTTCCCATCAGCCCGGAAACGCGAAGTCTTTTATCCAATGGCCAATTGTAAACATGAAGATATAAGTTCTTCCCGCTTTGATCCTGAGTAATTCGCCCCCAGTCATGTTGCGTACTTTTTAATTTCAGCCCTTTGTTGGCATACAAAGCTTCGCCATATAGTGCTAACCACTTACCAATCGTCTCCAAACGTTCTACTCCCTCGAAAGGCACAGACCCATCTGCTCTAGGTCCAATATTTAGGGTATATGATCCATTTAAACTCACATTATTGATCAAGGATTGAAAAATCTGATTGGTGGATTTCCATTCGTTCTCTAGCGCATTGAAACCCCAGGAATGCGCAATAGTACCCGGCGTTTCCCAAATATGATCCGTATAAGCTTCCCCGAATACATTATCACCCAAAGTTTCAAAATCAACATTTTCATTACTAATTGGAAGCCCTAAACGAGAATTTATCAAACAATTCGGCTGCAGTTGGTGTATCATGTTCGCCAGCTGATCCAACTGTTCCTTCCTGATGATACTTTCCTGATAAGGGATCCACATATCGAACCACATCAACGCAATATCACCGTAGTTTGTCAGAAGCTCACGTACCTGTGGGATCACCTTTTCCTGCCAATATTGATTGTATTGCGCGTCCGTTACTCGCCCGGTTACTTCTTGATTATGGCTCCAGGCATAAGGGTGTTGCCAATCGATCCAATGAGAATAATAAAAGCCCAATTTCATGTTATGCTTTCGACAGGCATCGGCTATCTCCTTAATTACATCTCGCCCGCTCCCGCTCAACTTTGGCAAGGAATAGCTCCCCACTTTCGTATCCCAAAGTGCAACTCCATCGTGATGTTTTGAAGTAAAAATGATATATTTCATACCGGCCTTTTTGGCCAGCAAAACCCATTCCTCAGGATTGATCTTTTCCCAATCAAATCGCTTTGCTAATTCTCCATATTCAGCTTCGCCTATCCGATTCCTATATCGGATCCACTCTGCATAGTTATTTGGATGGCGCAAGCGCTCTCCCTTCCAAATCCCCTCGGTAGCACTGTAAAGCCCCCAATGAATGAACATCCCATAGCGGGCATCCGCTAACCACTGAGCCTTGTCGCTCTGTGCACTGGCATAAAACGTGTAAATGATAAATAAAAATAATAGGCTTAATTTTCTCATGAATTATAGTGTATATATCGGCTTTAATGAGTTGTTCAAATATAGTAATTCGTGTAGTCTATCGCTATAATTTCAGCCATCCTGACTGGTAAAAACAATAAATTCCTATAGGGCAGTGCCCTATAGGAATTCGATATGATGTAAAACTGAATTTAGTTTTTCTTAGCCCACCAAAGTGGAGTTAAAACTTTATCTTCACCACCTAATGCTGTCACCGCTTGTGCATATCCTTCAGGCGACGATTCTCTAAACACAGAAGGGAAAGGAATACGTTGAGGGAAGAATTTCACACGGTTTGTCATCACGTTTCCACTATTTAAATCCGGAAGATTTGTCAATGGATTTTCAACAGCTGGATTTTCGAAAAACGGCAATCCTAATCTTCTGTGATCACTCCATGCCTCCAGTGGCAACCATGGCATATTAGCAATATATTTTTGCGTAATAATCTTCGTTAAAGCATCGTTACGAACAGTACCATTTTTATAGATGGTATTTGCCGGATAAGGGATGCTTGCAGTTCCTGTAGCATTGGTATAGCCATCGACATAGCTCATGCTGTGCGAATTTCCAGGCTCTGTTGTGTGTGTAAATTTAGCTGACGTCCCAACGCGGTTGTAGTCCTCAGATGCCAAGTAAGCAGCAGCATGTTGAGAAACGCCCCAGTACTCAAAGCTTGATTTTACCCCATTCTCATACGCAGCTTGTGCTGTTGTTCCTACAGACCAACCTTTCAATGCCGCTTCCGCTAATAAGAAATAAGATTCCCATGCTGCAAAGAATACACGTTTTGCACCACTTGCTCTAAATGCTTGTGATAGGCCAGGAATCTTTCCAATTTGTACCGAACGGATGCCATTTGCTGTACCCAATGCACCAAAGTCACCAATAGCAGTCGTACTCCATGTATTTTTAGTGTTCAACTTGATATCGCCAGAAGCGCGTTTCATTGTTACCTCTGTTTCCTTTGCATCATTCGTCCAAGATGGATAGTTTGACCAAGTGCTGCTTGAAACATCTCCAGGAATATAGAATGTTTTGTAAGCGCGTGGATCGATTGTATTAGGAAGCCCATCGAAGAAGTACCCTGCAGAAGGGTCATTAGTTTTAACAGAATAATGCTCTAACATACGCTTTCCTACATAGTTTGCTGGCTTAATCGCTGAATGGAAGCTCGCTGCAAGTTGATCTTGAGACTTAATACCACCTAAACCTAAGTATAGATTGTTTAACGTTGCTGATAGCACTTGTCCATTCCATTCGCGGCTCATGACACCCGATAGTGGGTCCCATCCTGGTTTCTCTTGAATAGCGAACATTTCACTTGCATTCTTAATGTAGTTACCGCCTGCTGCTGCACTTTCAAATTCTGCTTTCGCTTTTGCAGGAGCAACCTCAGCGATACGCATTGCAAAACGCATGCGCAAGGAGTTTCCGTATTTCGTCCAGCTATCTACGTTAAAGCCATAAGCATTATCAAACTTTGTCTTGGTATTAGGAACCGGATTATCAGCATCTAGTTTTGAAACCGCATCTTTCAACTCGTTCAATATGAAGGTATAAACTTCTTCCACAGTGTTGTACTTTGGATTCGTGCCTTCAAATCCTTCCAATGGAACCGGACCGAAGTTGTCAGACAATTCGCTAAGCAAATAAGCTCTCCAAATTCTAGAAATCTGAACCATATTGTTGATATGTGGTTCTGCCGTATTTGCAGCTATGCGCTCTTCGCCTACTTTAATTGCTTTGTTGATACTGGTTAACCATTTTGCACCATAACCTCTACCCCAATATTCGTTGGACCAACTGTCATTGTGCGTACCGACAGCAAGACCGTTTGATAGGTGTTGTCTTGCCGCAGTTTTCCAATACAGCACAAAAACACGCTCCGCAATATTGGGATCTTGTTGTGCGCCAATTAATGCATCATTAAACAAATATTCTACTTGTACTTGGCCCTCATTTACTTTCAGAGGGGGAGTGTTCATCTCTTCAAAATCCGAACACGACGTTACGCTTGCCGCAAGTGCAAAAAACAATCCCGCTTTTGATATAATATTTTTCATTTGTCTTCGCTCTTAAAATTAAAATCCTAATGTTAGGTTAATGAAGAATGATCTAGACGTTGGAGTTGAGAAGTTCTCAAACCCTGTCGCGTTGGAGTTGATCGAGAATACAGATTCCGGGTCAATTCCATTAGCATAACTCTTGATCATCCATGCGTTGTTTACAGTAAATGCAATTTTTGCACGCTGTAAAACATTGCTTTTCAATACTGACGATGGTAGGTTATAGCTCAACGTAATATTTCTTAAGCGAATATTTGTCGCGTCGTAAATATTCTCTTCACCCACACCTAGGTTACCCGAATTAGTCACACGATCCCAGTATTGTTGATGAGAAACCGATTTCGTGTTTTCTTTATATCCATTTCCATCTGCAACAACGCCATCAACAACGAAGTCTTCGCGCTTACCACCTGGCGCAGTGATATCTGCCACACCGTTACGCTGTAAATTCAAGTTTGTTCCTGAGAAGAATTCACCGCCGAAACGACCGTCAATCTGGAAAGATAAACCAATGTTTTTGTAGGAGAAACTGTTGATCCAGCCAACTAATGCTTTCGGTGCTTGGTTACCCAATAATACCGCATCAGTCGTTTGTGGTAATCCATTACCATCTAGAATCTTTTGACCATAGAATGGGCTTGCCGCATCTTCCACACGACGATATTTTGTACCGTAGATATTTCCGTATAGCTCGCCCGCATTTGCGCGAACAGCAAGGTTATCAAATCCGCCTAATGTATAGTTTGTAATCTCGTCAGTCAACTCGATAATCTTATTGGTATTCTTCGAAAAGTTAACCGAAGAATTCCAGTTTAATCCTGCGTCAGACTGTAAGATTTGACCATCTAAAGCAATTTCAAAACCTGTATTCTGAATATTACCGGCATTAATCAATTCTGCTCTGAAACCGCTCATTGGATCCATAGGAACCTCAATAATTTGATTGGTAGCATTGTTTTTATACCATGCAAAATCTAAACCTAAGCGGCTGTTGAATAATCTCGTATCAAAACCAAATTCTAACGCTTTGATCAACTCATTTACGAGAGCAGGGTTGAATTTCACATCGTCATAACTACCAACCGCATTGCCATTTGGATCTTTCCCTACGGAATAGCTGTTGTATAGTTGATAAGGTCTTGTGTCATTTCCAACCTCAGCATAGGAACCTCTAACTTTTAAGAAGCTGATAAACTCAGGAAGGTTGCCACCTCTTTTTCTGATCATATCAGAAATTACTAAGGAAGTACTAACTGATGGATAGAAGAAAGGATCTAATAATGTGGATGACCAGTCTTCACGACCTGTTAAAGTCAAGAACCAGAAACCATCGTAGTTAACCTCTGCCGTAGCATATATCGAATTGATTTGCTTTCTGTTGTTCAACTGATCAACCGCTGGGTTACCCACACCGTTTTGCACAGAGAAGAAATTTGGAACCTCAAGCTCACCAGCATTCACATTCAACATCGTCTCGTTCGATTTCATGATCTGGCCGAATAAGGATCCTGACAATCCCCATTTGCTACCACCCAACTCATCTTTTCTTGCATGTAATGCTAAGGTATAGTTACGCTCAGCAAACTCTGTTTTACCGTTTGCATATTTACCGTTTGCAGCCATTGGACTACCTCCGTATGTACGATTATCAAAACGCGTCACGTATGAATCCATACCTGTGCGTGCTTCTGCATCTAACCAATCTGTTAACTTATACTTGATGTTTGCATTCATCATATAACGATTTCTAACGTCGTTATTTTGTTGGTATTCCGCTAACCAGTATGGGTTGATTGAGTTTGTTGTTCCGTACCAGAACATCTTTCCTGTGTTAGTCAATGGGTTTTTGTAATCCAAAATACTCAATGATCTAGGCATGGTGAACAAAGTGCTATAGGCATTTCCATTGTTCTGTCCAGATGTAGGACGATTTACAGCATTGTTGTTCATGTATTGAACTTTGACATCTGTACTCCAACGTTTGTTTTCACCGAAATTAGAAGTCACTCTTGACATCAAATTTAAACGCTCTAAACTAGATCCCGGAATCTTGCTTTGATCATTCAAATACGTTGCAGAGGTGTAAACGCTCGTATTTTCATATTGCTGTTGGAATGAAATATTCTGGGTATGATTCACGCCTGTCTTAAAGAAATCCTGAATATTATCATAAGCTTGATAAGTAGATCCCATTTCCGGACCCCAGCTATATAATTGCAAATTATCGAAAACACCATCTTTACCTTGCGCAAAAGAGTTTTGCAGTTTTGGCAAAGTAAATAACGTTTCTAATCCTAATGTTGATGAATAGGTAATTCCTGTACCTTTTTGCGCTCTACCCGATTTCGTCGTAATAACGATCGCGCCATTACCAGCACGTGAACCATATAAAGCTGATGCTGCACCACTTTTCAGAACGGACATACTCTCAATGTCTTCAGGGTTGATATCCCCTAAACCATTACCCATATCTGTACCCGGGTTCCAAAAGTCGTTGTTCGCTAAACCATTGCCACCTTTTGAACCTAAGAAATTGTTCATCGGAACACCATCTACGATAATTAATGGTTGGTTATCGCCCGCTAATGAGTTATTACCACGTAAAGTAATCTTTGTTGATGAGGCAGGGCCTGCAGAACCTTTGATTACTTGTAAACCAGCAACTTTACCCACTAACGCATTTGAAATATTCGTTTCTTTCGCGTCAGTCAGCTGTTCACCTTTTACTTCCTGAAAAGAATAACCTAGAGATTTCTTTTCTCTCTTGATACCCATCGCAGTTACGACAACCTCATCAATCGACGTATCGTCTGCTTGTAGCGTCACATTATGTGTTCTAGCAGAAACTGTAATGATCTGCGTTGTATAACCAACGATAGAAAAACGTAGCTTCTCGCCATTATTGGCGTCAACCGAATAGTTACCATTGGCGTCTGTTTGTCCCCCACGTGTGGTTCCCACTACCGTGACACTAACGCCAGCAACTCCTGTATTACCATCTGTCACTCTCCCTGTAACAGCTTGTTGTGCGAAAATCGTTGTTATGCTTAGCAACATAACTAGCGATAGACTGCAACATTTTAAGTAAAAATTGCTCATTGTTGATGATTTTAATTTATAATTCTGTTAATTGCTTTTAAAATAGTTCTATCCAATTGGCCCACAGCAACACATCCGCCACCTAATAATTGTACATTTGTTGTATCAGAAAATTCAAGCTTCGTATTATTAGAAAGCCGCGGAATCGCGAATTCATGTAACGCACTCTGAATCTCAGGTAACAGGACACGTTGCGCCTTAGCACCACGTCCCGAGATGATGATTTTCTCCGGGTTGATAATATGAATAAGCGTTGCTATTCCCTTACCTAACATATATCCGATCCGACGAAGTGCCTTTATTGCTAATTGATCACCAGCGTTTGCCGCAGCTAGTAATTCATCCCCTGTGATATAACCCTGCTCCAAGAAGCTTGCTTGTAATACCGATTCCTCGCCTTCTTTCAACATTTCTATCGCAAACTCACGCGCAGCGATTAAAGACGCTTCAACCTCTAAGCATCCTTTCTTTCCACATGAACAAAGCTTGCTCAAATTGGATAGTGGAATATGACTAAATTCTCCAGCATATCCACTGTGGCCTCGATAAAGATCATTATCGATGATCATCCCTAGGCCGACTCCCCAATTTAGATTCACTACCATCACATCTTTGGCATCTCTCCCCTTTCCGAAATTATGCTCCGCGATAGCGATTGCCGTCGAATCGTTCTCGACTTCCGTCCGAATTCCAAACTCCTTCTCGATATTTTCGCGAATCTTATATAATGAAGAACTTTTGCTAAAAGAGTTGTTCAATCCTTCTACCCCATCGACAAACCCTGGTAAAGTAAGCCCTATAATAAACACTGACGCCTTTTCAACCTGCTGTAAGGTTTTAGCAATTAGGGTACAAATTTTAGCATAAGCATCTTCGTTCTCTAATCTGATGTGCTCTGTCAATATTTCAGTCTGCTTTTTATTCGCAAAATCTAGAATGACAGTAGAAGTATAAAATTGGTCGATTGCTACAGATAAAATGAAAGGGAGTGCTTCAGCATTCAGGGCAAAACTTGCAGCACGACGGCCGCCTGTAGATGGCGCGAGGCCATTTTGAATAACCAAATCCGAATTAATCAATTGGTTGACGGAGTTAGTGATGTTAGGCACGCTCTTGCCTACCGAAGTACTCAATTCGGCAATCGATTGCACTTTCGCAAAGTATAAACGTTTGATTATCGATAATTTAAGGCTCTCCAATTGTTTATGATTTGGTAATATTGGGGTAAAGTTAAATTAATTTTTAGAAAACATCCAAATACTTTATAAATTATTTAATAAGTAGATATAACTTCCTTCTAATCTGACGGATTGGAATGCGGAATTTCTTAAATTTTCCCCAACATTTCCAATATCTTATCCATTGCGTTTTCAATACCACTATAAATTGTAACTTAGTTTCAATTATTAGCTATGAAACAACGTTACTACTCATTAGATGTATTTCGGGGTGCGACGGTCGCCCTGATGATCATGGTGAACAATCCAGGAACCTGGTCTCATATGTTTGCCCCTTTACAACACGCACCTTGGCATGGTTGCACACCGACAGACTTAGTCTTCCCCTTCTTTTTATTCGCAGTCGGAAATGCGATGTCTTTCGTAATACCTCGTTTGCAGGAAGCTGGTGATGGTGTATTCTGGAAGAAGGTCATCAAAAGAACAATCCTCATTTTCCTCATCGGATTAGGATTAAACTGGTTTCCATTTGTACAATGGGCAGACGGAGCATTACAGTTCAAAGAATGGGTAAGCAGTACGGATCCTGAAAAAGGCGTACGCATCCTTGGCGTTTTGCAAAGGATAGCCATTGCTTACTTCTTCGCTTCTGTGCTCGCATACTACTTCAAACCTAGAAATCTGATTTACATATCTGCGATCATTCTATTTGCATATTGGGGTATGTGCGCCTTCTTAGGAACAGGCGACCCTTATTCGCTTGAAACCTGGTTCGGCACTGATTATGATAAAGCTATTTTGGGCGTCGCGCATATGTACAAAGGCGAAGGTATTCCATTTGATCCAGAAGGATTAATGAGCACCCTTCCTGCGATTGTTCAAGTGGTATTCGGTTACTTAGCAGGTGTCTTCATCAAAAATCAAGGATCGGTGAATTGGCTCTGGACCAAAGTACCGGCAAGCAATGAGCCTCACTTCAAACTCCTGTCGGGTTTATTGGTTACTGGCTTTATCCTTGTCGTTTTAGCATGGACATGGTCCTTAGGATTTCCAATCAATAAAAAGATATGGACGAGCTCCTATGTACTTTATACGACCGGCTTAGGCATCATGACGATTGGAGGGATGATTTGGTACATTGAGGTACAAGGTGTAAAGAATAAACTAACACAATTCTTCGATGTATTTGGGAAGAACCCATTATTCATCTTTGTATTGAGCGGCCTACTTCCGAAAGCCTTAGGCTTGATACGCATTCCTGCTGGGACAAATGAAGCTGGCGAAGCAATCTTCTCAAGTCCTTTATCTTGGTTTTACAAGAATATTTGTGCTCAGATTCCAGGTCCACCAGAAGTAGGGTCCTTCGCATATTCCTTGGTATTCCTTGCATTTATGTGGGTAATCTGTTACTGGTTAGACAAAAAGAATATTTATATCAAAGTGTAACAGGCCTAAAACCCTGTTTTTGAATAAATTCTCGAAAATAAATTTTAACAATCCAATTGGAGACGCTATCTTTGCGACCAATTAATAAATTTTTTAACGCTTCAATATTATTCAAGAAATGTATTTAAGTAAAGAGTACAAAGCTGATATCTTCGCAGAATTTGCAGGTGCAGCAGCAAACACTGGTTCTGCAGAAGGACAAGTAGCTTTATTCACTAAGAGAATTGCTCACTTAACTGGGCACTTAAAAAACAACAGAAAAGATTTTAACACACAACGTTCTCTACAAAAATTAGTAGGTAAACGTCGTTCATTATTAGCTTATCTGTACAAAAAAGATATCGAAAGATACCGTGCTATTATTAAAGCATTAGGTTTACGTGATATCATCAAGTAAGCTTTTAGTACAAAGTTTTTTAAAACCGTCTTTGAGATAATCAAAGACGGTTTTTTTTGTCTAGATTTTAGATGTTAGACAATAGATATTAGACAGTAAACATTGTTTTCCTTTTCAAAGTGGTTTGTCATAGCTGGAAGTATTCTGTTTTGAACGTTTGGTTTAAACAAGAGGGATTGTTTTGAACCAGGAAAAAAGGATGCAAGGATTTGCAGGATCGGGTAATGTGACATATGAAGGGGTGGCTTGTATTTTATATAGGAGACGTTTCACTAAACGTCTCCTTTAACTCACGATGCCCATACCGTTATCCAAAACCACGCACGATCCTGCTAATCCTAAAATCCTTACTTTCCTGGTTCAGAAATAGTATTTAGTAGTTAGTACTTAGTATAAAGATCTATGGCGGTCAATATGGTCTCCATTTTTTACGGCATACAAAATATCCTGTCAATCCCTGCATCCTTCCTTTCCTGGTTCAAAGACAAAGCGTCCTTAAATCCTTTTTCCTAGTTCAAAACAAACTTTCCTCCCTTTCTTAGTTCACCCCCCCTCTTATCTAAACCATAGGTCTAAATACTAAACTGATATATGAATT
>NZ_DKLH01000027.1:0-18115 GCF_002455685.1 Sphingobacterium sp. UBA6645 | reverse complement strand
GACATTTTTTGGTGGAATTAGATATTAGATTTTAGACATTCGAGTTTGGTGTTTAAAAAGGTGTCTAAAAGGAGGGCACCCAAAAAGTCCCCTTAGAAAAAAAGGTTAAAAAAGGGAGTCGAAAACTACAGTTTTCTGCTCCCTTTTTCGTATTTTAAGGTAGGCTTTAATGGACATTAGGATGCTCTCTACCCAACAAAAAATACAGTTCAGTTCCTATTCAGGATTGTACGATATTATCGTACCAAAAGATAATCTACTTCGAAAAATCAACGATCTTATCGATTTCAGTTTTATCTATGACGAGCTTTTGGCTAAGTATTGCCAGACGAATGGCCGTACAGCGGAGAGCCCTATCAAGATGTTCAAATACCTTCTGTTAAAAACGATCTACACCGTTTCGGATGTAGATGTCGTTGAACGTTCCAGATATGATATGTCCTTCAAATATTTTCTTGAAATGGCACCAGAGGAGGATGTGATCAATTCAAGTTCGCTTACCAAATTCCGCAAACTACGATTAAAAGATATGGATCTGTTGAACCTGTTGATCAATAGGACCGTAACGATTGCTCTTGAAAAAGGCATTATAAAATCAAAGTCTATTATCGTAGAGGCGACCCATACCGTTTCCAGATCGAATCCGCACACAGCATTGGCAGTACTCAGGGAACGCTCCAAACTATTAAGAAAAGCGATATATCAGATTGATGGGGAATACAAGAGGAATCTACCACAAAAGAATGAATCCAACGACCTGGATCAAGAGCTTGCTTATTGCAGGGAATTACAGAGGGTCCTTGATGAAGATCAATCTATCATTGAAATACCGGCTGTGAAAGAAAAGCTGAATCTGTTGAAGGAAACCATTGAAGACACAAAAGAATACTATCTGCTCTCTAAGGATGATGAGGCCAGACTTGGACACAAGTCAGTGGACAGCAGTTTCTTTGGCTATAAAACACATCTGGCGATGACTGAGGAACGCATCATTACAGCAGCGGTCGTTACTACAGGCGAAAAAGGTGATGGCCCTGAACTACCTAGGTTATTAGAGATCAGCCAGCAGAATGGAATGCAAGTGGATACAATAATAGGTGATGCCGCGTATTCGGGAAAAGAAAATCTTCAGTTGGCAAAAGAACAAAACATTGATATCATCGCTAAATTAAATCCATCCATTACCCAAGGCTTTAGGAAAGATAAAGACAAGTTTGACTATAATAAAGATGCGGATATGTTTGTTTGTCCCGCAGGACATTTGGCCATCCGCAAGGCGCGTCAGGGAAAGAAGGAACAAGGTACAAATCAAACGGAGACCTATTACTTTGATGTGGAGAAATGTAAGGTCTGTCCTCTTAGGGAAGGATGTTACAAGCAAGGGGCCAGAACCAAATCCTATTCAGTCTCCATAAAATCCGAACTCCATAGGGAGCAGATGGCTTTCCAGCAAACCGATTATTATCGAAGCAAGTCTAAGCAAAGGTATAAGATCGAGGCCAAGAACAGTGAGCTCAAAAATGTCCATGGCTATGGCAGAGCTGATGCTTATGGAATCCACAATATGGAAATGCAGGGCGCAATGGCCATCTTCACCGTAAACTTGAAAAGAATCCTGAAATTGATCTAAAAAGGTGGGATATTGCCTCAAAAAAAGCCTAGATGGGATGCTAAAAACTCAAATAGCAAGTCCTAGTCGATTACACCTTCAACAAGACCATTAAAAAATAAACTTCCAGAAATCCTTTGAACAAAAATGACCGAGTAGGGGAAAACCTATACTCAGTCATTTCTTTAAGTCTCATTAGAAAGTTGAGGCTTTTTCAGTGCCCTCATTTGCATAGCCCCTTTTTGTATATTCCGTCAGCTCTAATGTCTTAAATCTAACGTCTAATATCTAACTTAATTTAATCCTCTTTTCACCATTAAGTGTACTGGATTCGGATCTGCTCCGCGGAATTTACGGTACATTTCTGCAGGGTTTCCAGTTCCACCTTTTTCTAGGATGTTGCTACGGAATGCTGCTGCTGTTCCTTGATCGTAAAGTCCTTTTTCTTTAAATGCTGCGAAAGCATCAGAGTCTAATACTTCAGACCAGATATAGCTATAGTATCCAGCAGAGTATCCTCCAGAGAAGATGTGTTGGAAGTAAGTACTTCTATAGCGAGGGATGATCGCATCAATTAAACCGATTTTTGACATCGCTGCTTTCTCAAAATCATTCGCTTTAGCCGCAATCGGCGCAGTTGCTGCGTGATAATTCATATCCAAGATAGATGCCGCAAGGTATTCTACTGTTGCAAAACCTTGATCGAAAGTCCCTGCTTTTTGCATTTTCTCGATCAATGCATCAGGGATAGCTTCTTTTGTTTGGTAGTGTTTTGCGTAAGATTTCAATACTTCAGGATCTCCAGCCCAGTTTTCCATAATTTGAGATGGCAACTCTACGAAGTCACGTGGAACAGATGTTCCTGCTAAACTTCTGTGTTTTACATTAGAGAATAAACCGTGCAATGCATGTCCAAACTCATGGAACAATGTTGTTGCTTCGTCAAATGTTAATAACGCAGGGTTGTCGCCTACTGGTTTTGTGAAGTTACATACGATAGAGATTACCGGAGCAACACGCTTTCCGTCTTTTCTGCTCTGACCTCTGTAAGAAGTCATCCATGCGCCCGAGCGTTTTGACTCGCGCGGGAAGAAGTCAGCATACAATAATCCTAAGTGTGATCCGTCTTTATCGCGAACCTCATATACTTCTACTTCCGGGTGGTAAACCGGAACATTATTCAACGCTACGAAGCTGATACCCCACAATTTCTTAGCCGTTTCAAATGCACCCTCGCGCACTGCTGGCAAGCTGAAATAAGGTTTAATCTCTTCTTCGTTCAATGCATATCTCGCTTTACGGATTTTCTCTTGGTAATAACGCCAATCGTAAGGTGCAACTGTGAAAGTATCTTTCGCCGCATCGATCTCTTTTTGGATATCCGCAGCTTCTGTTTTTGCTTTCGCAAGCGCCGGAGCCCACAACTTATTCAATAGATTGTTGACATTCGTAGGATTCTCCGCCATCGACTCTTCTAATACATAAGCTGCATGCGAAGAATATCCCAATAGCTTCGCTTTCTCTAAACGTAGGTTTGCAATTTTAACCAAGGTTTCTTTGTTGTCTTGGTCATTACCGTTGTTTCCACGCATTTGATAAGCTTCCCAAATCTGCTTGCGCAATTCGCGGTTGTCCGCATATTGAAGGAAAGGCATGATAGAAGGGTTCTGCAATGTAAACACCCATTTACCTTCTTTTCCTTTAGCTTTCGCTTCGTTTGCTGCTGCCGTCTTCAATTCCTCTGGCAATCCAGCTAAATCTTCCGCTTTATCAACAACCAATTCATAAGCATTAAGCTCGTTCAATAGGTTTTGACCGTATTGAGTCGTCAATACAGATAAGTCTGCATTGATTTTCTTTAACTTCTCTTTGTCTTCTTCCTTCAAGTTTGCACCCGAACGAACGAAGTCTTTATATGTTTCTTCTAATAATTTTTGGTCTTCAGCGTCTAAACCTAGCTCCGCCTTCTTCGCATATACTGCCTTTACACGGTCAAATAACTTGGGATTTAAAGAGATCTCATCACTATGCGCAGACATGACAGGAGCCATATCTTTGGCAATAGCTTGAATCGTATCGTTAGTATTCGCTGAGTTTAAATTATAAAAAACAGTAGAAACACGATTTAACAACTGTCCAGCATTCTCTAATGCTAGAATGGTGTTTTCAAAAGATGCTTCTGCTTGGTTATTTAAGATCGAGTCTACTTCGGCATTATGAACAGACAATGCTTCTTTGAAAGCCGGTCTGAAATGTTCGTCCTTAATCTGATCGAATGGAGGAACTTCAAATGGAGTTTCGTATGCCGTTAATAATGGGTTTTTCAAGTCTTCTTGTTTTTGTTTACTCTCTTGATTGTTACACCCTACAACTAAGCTAGCGACAATAGCCAGGTAGGGTAGAAAACGCTTTTTGTTCATTATTAGATGTTTTAATTCAATTTTTTGTGCAAAGGTAATTATTATTTAAGTAAAGACACTACAAACGTATTCTTTTGACCTATCGGAAATATGCTAATTTTTTTTGACATTTGATGTAACAATAGCACCTATTAAGCGTCTAACTGACAAAGAATTAAAGATGAAATCATTTTTTTGGTGGTGTGCAGGTGTCCACCGCGACACATTAGAAAGATATCCTGAGGAACAGAATAAGTATATCAGCATTGGTGCAACCATATTCTTTACCGGATTATTTGCAGCTTTAGCGGGTGGCTATGCTTTGTATTTTGTTTTTAGCGGAAGTCCTTTTGCCATGCTCTATGCCTTTGTTTTCGGGCTAATCTGGGGATTGGCAATTTTTAATTTAGACCGATATATAGTTCTCAGTATTGATAAAAGTCGTTCCGGAGGCATGCAGTTTTTGCAAGCCTTGCCGCGTATTCTATTGGCGATCCTTATCGGTTTGATTATCTCACGTCCTTTAGAACTTAAAATATTTGATAAGGAAATCCGCGAATACCTACGTGCCGAGTATCTGGTGCAGCAGAATGCGAAAATCGATACCCTGAATAAAACGTTCGAAAACAAATATCTGGTCGAATATGGTCAGCTGAATGCATTAAAAACACAAGCTGACTCCTTAGAATCCTCCATTAAAACCTCACGCCAGCAGCTGAATCATGAAATATTCGGTATTAAAACCGATGAAACCTCCGGAGTGATGGGATATGGGCCGTATGCGAAGATGAAAGAAGGCTCGCTCAATCAGCAACAGTCTTATTTAGACACCTTAAGAAGCAGGATACAACAAAAGGAGTCATCCTTGTTACAACGGAAATCTGCTGAGGGCTTAATGGACCAACGGATACTATCAGATCGTTCCTTGGATAGTGCAGTGAATGTAGCTGGCTTTGCCGATCGCAATGCCGCACTTAGCAACCTGCATAAGAAACCCGATGGAACCGTGAATAAGTCCACCGAGTATGCGGTCATCTTCATTGCACTATTGTTTATCTTCTTCGAATGCCTTCCGGTCTTCGTTAAGCTGATGAGCGGACGAGACGCTTATGATAATGCTTTGAAAAATCAGAAGGAAATCCATGAATATGAATCAGATACCAGCGTACGAGTCGAAAAAACGGCAATTGATAAAATCGAAGATTATCGAGTAGATGCCTCCATCAAGCGCCGTATGGACAAGTTAAGCGAGGAATTCTCAAATTCCTAAACTTTAAATAGCTCATTTTGAAATATTTACACAGGAAAGAGCGGCAAAAACTTGTCGCTCTTTCTTGCTATTGGCGTTATTTTTGAATAGCTTATACGCTGATTACGGATAGTAATCAATTGTTTGTTAAATATAAAAAGAACGTGTTATGATTGGAATTATTGGAGGTCTAGGACCGTTAGCAGGGATTGATATTGTTAGAAAAATCATCGAGGAAACCAATGCGCAGAATGACCAAGGCCATCTACCTGTTCTATTATCCTCACAACCCAACAAAATTCCCAATCGGGTTGACTATTTATTAGGCCTTGAGCCCAGAAATCCAGGGATTGATATCGCGAATATCGCCATTGAATTAGAAAAGGCTGGTGCATCCGTCATCGGAATGCCAAGCAATACCGCCCATACAGGCCCCATCTTCGACACAGTAAAAGCGGAATTGACCCGACAAGGCTCTCACGTTCGGTTTTTAAACATGATCGATGAGGTGGCAGACTACATTAATGAAGTTTACCCTGGAAAAGCCGTATCCGTTCTGGTTACCAATGGAACCAAAAACAATGGACTTTATAAAAACAGTCTAGAAGCGAAGGGAATTACATTCATCGATAGCCATGAAAACCTACAAGAAAAGATTCACGAGGCGATCTATGATAAAACCTATGGATTGAAACATGTATCCTCGCCCGTAACCAATCGCGCACATGACGCGCTCGTTGCAGCAATTCAAGAGCTAAAGGGCCATGGAGCAGAACTTATCATCATGGGATGCACGGATATCCCTATGGCATTACGAGAGAAATCATACTACGGTTTACCAGTACTCGATCCCAATCGCATCCTAGCACGCGCACTCATCAGAACGCAGGACGCGACGAAATTAAAAGAAGATGTTCTTTAAACCTTCTAACCCAAATAGACTCTTAACTTAAAATATTTGGGCGTATTAATTAAAATTTTCATTAAAGTATATGTGTAAAAGAAAAATATTTCAGTTATTTGCAACATTGGTCGTTGCATTAACTTTCGCAGTTTCCAATGCCACGGCACAAGAAACCATTTCAAAAGTAGATACCGATATTTTTCCGAAAGCGGAGAAAGGCTATAAGAAAATGGTAATTGAGGTGCCCTATTCCGATCGCGATGCTTCAAAACGCATTGAATTCAGCGTCGGGAAATACATGGAAGTCGATGGTTGTAATCATTACGGATTACAAGGCGAGACAGAGGTAAAGGACTTGCAAGGCTGGGGATATCAATACTATATCTTCAAAACCAACGGAGACGTCATTTCTACCCAAATGGGTTGCCCTGATTTGCCAAAACGCAACCTCTTTGTTTCTGCGGCTCCTACCAACTTACGATACAACGGCAAAATGCCAATCGTAATTTATGTTCCGGAAGAATACTCCGTACAGTTTAAGATTTTCACAACGACAGATGAGATCTACCAAGCAGCAGAAGCTCCGTCGAAATCGAAATAAAAACATTAAATCCTATGAAACATGCAAAACCTGGACAGCATAATGTTGTTCAGGTTTTTTTGTCTATATAGGACGTGGATGTCTAGTGCGCTGTACTAAATGTTGTCAGCGCAACGTCTAAAAACAGTTCTCCGATACCTTTTATTCCTATTTTCATTATCTTTAATACTATGGCTTATACTTCAATCAGCGAGATAGACAACGTTTATTCTGCACAAGAAAAACACAAAGATGTAGCAAAACATAGCACCGCTCAACAGCGCAAGAAGTTGCTAGAACGACTGCTCGCAGAAATAAGATCTAACGAAGATGCCATACAGAAAGCTTTATACCATGACTTCCACAAGTCGGCGATGGAGACTGCCATCACCGAGATATTCGCTGTCGAGTTCGAACTGAAACAATTTATCAAGCATGTTGAGAAATGGGCGAAAGGAAAGTCGGTCAGCCGCTCTTTATTGTTCCCCAATGTTTCAGCCTCTTTGCATTATGAGCCCAAAGGCCAAGTTCTCATTATTACCCCATGGAACTACCCTTTCCAATTGCCATTAGTGCATCTCGTTGCGTCTATAGCTGCTGGCAACGTCACGATGCTGAAGCTATCCGAATTTTCGAAACATACGAACCAGGTCATCAAAAAAATACTGGGAGCCATATTCAAAGAGGAGCATGTTGCAGTCATCGAAGGCGAGGTCAATGAAACCACCCATTTGTTGACAAAACGATTCGACCATATACACTTCACCGGGTCCCCTGCGGTAGGCAAGATTATGATGAAAGCAGCCAGTGCCAACCTCTCGGACATCACGTTGGAGCTGGGCGGAAAATCACCTGCTATTTTTGACAAGAATGTATCACTTGAACGTGCTGTTAAGAACATTATCTGGGCTAAGTTTGTCAATGCAGGACAAACCTGTATAGCACCAGACTATCTACTCGTCCCTAGACCACTTAAATCGGAAATAGAACAATTATTCAAAAAAGAATTGGAACATGCTTTCGGGACGAATGCGCAGCATTCGCCAGACTTTGCCCGCATTATCAATGACAAGCAATACAAGCGCCTTAGCGATGCCCTAACGGATGCAAGGTCGTTGGGAGCACAATTGATTGCTGGTGGAAATTTAGACGAGAGAGAGTGCTATATAGAGCCTACAGTACTCAGCAATGTTGCGGAGAACAACCCTTTGATGACCGATGAGATCTTTGGTCCTATCCTACCGATTGTCTATTACAATCAAATTGCCGATGCGATCAGTTTTATCAATAAGAAAGAGAAGCCTTTAGCACTTTATATCTTCAGTGAAGACAGCAAATTCAGTAATCATGTTATTCGACATACCAGTGCAGGGTCAACCTGCGTCAATGACGCCATGATACAAATATTGCACCCTAGTTTGCCCTTTGGTGGGGTCAATAATTCAGGGATTGGGCAGTCGACAGGATGGTATGGTTTTAAATCATTCTCGCATGAGCGCGCTATAGCCGATGTCAAGCTGATGCCCATGTCCAAGATGTTTTGGTTTCCATACACCGAAAAGACCTTTAAGCTCTTGAAATGGATGAAGAAATTGATCTAACCGAAGATCTTATCCCATAAATTCCGTTTGATACCAACGAAGAACTCGCCATTTTCCTTTTTCAAAGGATAAACGCGTATAAAATTATGCTGTTTCTCATCGCCCTTGCCCGTTTCGATATCGAATCGGTGTCGATGAAATGGGCAGATGAGTTTTCCCTCTTCACACCATCCATGGGTCAAGGCGGCGCCTGCATGAGGGCAACGGCTCGAGGTTACCGATAAGATGCCGCCCTCGCTAATCAAGCAAAGCTTCTTCCCTGCAACATGCAAAGCTTTCACATAATTTCTGCTCTCATCAATCTTTGCAGGCACCTTATGCCAGGTTAAGTCGTCATCCTCGAATTCTTCCATACGTTAAATGTCAGGCTTTTTTAGCTAAAAACAAAAAAAGCTGCCCAAATTGGGCAGCTTCTCTTATCTCTATTTTGATTCCAGTCTTATTGGAATTTCTTAGCATTAACTTTACGCTCGTTTTCAGTAAGATAGATCTTACGAAGACGCATGCTCTGTGGAGTTACCTCGATGTACTCATCCGCTTGGATGTACTCCATGCTCTCCTCTAATGAGAATTTAATTGCAGGAGCGATACGCGTGTTATCATCTGAACCTGAAGCACGCATGTTGGTTAACTGCTTACCTTTCGTTACGTTGATTGTTAAGTCATTATCACGGATGTGCTCTCCTAAGATCTGTCCTTCGTAGATATCTACTCCCGGATCAACGAAGAAACGACCACGATCTTGTAATTTATCGATCGAGTATGCTGTTGTGCTACCTGTATCTAATGAAATCAATACCCCAGCTAAACGTCCAGGAATTGTGCCTTTCCAAGGCTCATATCCTTTCAAACGGTGCGCCATTACAGCCTCACCAGCAGTAGCCGTCAATACGTTGTTACGTAATCCGATGATACCGCGAGAAGGAATCGAAAACTCTAAGTGTTGCATTTCGCCTTTCGACTCCATGATCAACAACTCACCTTTACGTTGAGTTACTAATTCGATAACCTTTCCAGAAACCTCTGCAGGTACATCAACTACTAACTCCTCGATAGGCTCGCATTTTACACCATTGATTTCTTTAACAATTACCTGTGGTTGACCTACTTGTAACTCGTATCCTTCGCGACGCATGGTCTCAATCAATACAGACAAGTGAAGAATACCACGGCCATATACTAACCATGCATCAGGAGATTCCGTCGGAACAACACGTAATGCTAGGTTTTTCTCTAATTCTTTTTGAAGACGGTCATAAATGTGACGTGAAGTAACAAACTTACCCTCTTTACCGAAGAAAGGAGAGTTATTGATCGTGAACAACATGTTCATTGTTGGCTCGTCAATGTGCATTACTTCTAATTGCTCTGGGTTTTCGAAGTCAGCGATAGTATCACCGATTTCAAATCCTTCAATACCTACAACTGCAACGATATCACCAGCCTTAACCTCAGAAACTTTAACACGACCTAATCCTTCGAACAATTGTAACTCCTTAACACGAGATTTAACCACCTTACCGTCGCGCTTCATTAATGAAACCGGTTGGTTTTCTTTGATGCTACCGCGTACTACACGACCGATCGCAATACGACCTACGAATGTAGAGTAGTCTAAAGATGTTACCTGCATTTGTAAAGTACCGTCAGATACTTGTGGTGCAGGGATATGTGTAATGATAGCCTCAAGAAGGTCTGTAAAGTCTGTTGTTGGAGTTTTCCAGTCTGTAGACATCCATCCTTGTTTTGATGAACCGTACAATACCGGGAAATCTAATTGCTCTTCAGTAGCACCTAAGTTGAAGAATAAGTCGAATACATTTTCGTAAACCTCGTCTGGACGACAGTTTTCTTTATCAACTTTGTTAACTACAACAATCGGTTTAATACCTAATGCCAATGCTTTACCTGTAACAAAGCGAGTTTGAGGCATCGGACCTTCGAAAGCATCTACCAATAAAACAACACCGTCTGCCATTTTCAATACACGCTCTACCTCACCACCAAAGTCGGCGTGGCCCGGAGTATCGATAATGTTAATTTTAGTGTCTTTATATTTTACAGATACGTTTTTAGATACGATGGTAATCCCACGCTCACGCTCCAAATCATTGTTGTCCAGGATTAACTCTCCTGAATTTTCATTGTCTCTGAATTGGTTAGTAAAGTGAAGAATTTTGTCAACCAACGTAGTTTTACCGTGGTCAACGTGCGCAATAATCGCTATGTTTCTGATGTTCTGCATTGAGCAATAATGTGTTATATAAAAATAAGAGGTGCAAAGATATACAATTTGCACCTCAAAACTCACTATTTTTTGTTAATATTTTATTAGCCCAGTATTTATTCTCGATTAAGAATAATAAAATTAGTCCCTGAAACACAATAATTAAGCACTTAAAAACTTCATGCGAAGGCTTACAATGGGATCTATTCCCTAGAATCATTACAAAACAAAGAGCGGATACCTCTCATAGAATATACCCGCTCTTTCTTATCTTGTCGGCTTGACTTACTTAATCACGCCTAATTCCTTACCCACTTTTGTAAAGGCAGCAATCGCTTTATCCAAGTGTGCTGGCTCATGTCCTGCAGAGATCTGAACGCGGATACGTGCTTTTGCTTGAGGAACAACCGGATAATAGAAACCGATTACATAAATTCCTTCTGCTAACATCTTAGAAGCAAATTCTTGAGCTAATTTAGCATCATATAACATCACTGGAACAATCGGATGGAAACCCGGTTTGATATCGAAACCAGCTTCTGTCATCTTCTCGCGGAAGTATTTCGTATTGCTTTCTAATTTATCACGAAGCTCAGTCGTTTCGCTCAACATATCTAAAACCGCAACGGAAGCACCAGCTATTGCAGGCGCCAATGTGTTGGAGAACAAATAAGGACGAGAACGCTGGCGAAGCATATCGATAATTTCCTTTTTACCG
The DNA here is from genome assembly GCF_002455685.1 of Sphingobacterium sp. UBA6645. Taxonomy (NCBI): domain Bacteria; kingdom Pseudomonadati; phylum Bacteroidota; class Sphingobacteriia; order Sphingobacteriales; family Sphingobacteriaceae; genus Sphingobacterium; species Sphingobacterium sp. UBA6645. The sequence goes on along the minus strand of NZ_DKLH01000027.1, from coordinate 6,828 downwards.
GAAGTAAAACCACCGGATGCACCACCCAACGCTTTACCTAATGTACCTGTGATAATATCTACACGATCCATTACGTTGAATAATTCGTGCGTACCACGGCCCGTCTTACCAATAAATCCAGAACAGTGCGACTCATCGATCATCACTAATGCTTCATATTGGTCTGCTAAGTCGCAGATTTGATCCAAAGGAGCAACAGAACCATCCATCGAGAAGGCGCCATCTGTAACAATGATTTTATGGCGTGCGCCAGCAGCTGCTTGCAATTGCGCTTCCAGATCTGCCATATCCGCGTTTTTATAACGGAATCTTTGTGCTTTACATAAGCGAACACCGTCTATAATAGAAGCGTGATTCAACTCATCTGAGATGATCGCGTCCTCAGCAGAGAATAAAGGCTCGAATACACCACCGTTTGCATCAAATGCCGCTGCATAAAGGATCGTATCTTCCGTGCCTAAGAATTTTGAAAGCTTCGCCTCCAATTCTTTATGAACATCCTGTGTACCACAGATAAAACGTACTGATGACATGCCATATCCGTGTGAATCAATTGCCGCTTTTGCTGCAGCAACAACTTTCGGATGTGAAGACAATCCCAAATAGTTATTCGCACAGAAGTTGATTACTTCCTGACCCGTACTAATTTTAATATCAGCACCTTGAGGCGTTGTGATAATGCGTTCTTCTTTATATAGACCAGCATCTTTAATGGCTGCCAATTCCGTTTCTAAAGCGGGCTTTAAGGTTTTGTACATATCGGTAAATTTATTTGCGATAAAGATAAGCTTTTTTTTAAAGTCAAACCCACGAAAACGTTTGTTTGAAATTTCAAAAAGCCCTTAAATAGCGAAAGAGCCGTAATACATTTACGACTCTTCCTTTTTTCAACATAGCAATTCGCTATTTAATTCTCTTCCATGTTTCGGTACGCCCAAGTAAACTAACGCCTACATAGCCGCGAATATCCAGCGCATCATTACTCTTCAACGTCATTTTACAACTATAAGTCTTTCCAGACTTAGGATCGTAAATCTGTCCGCCCTCATAGGTCTTCCCGTTTTTGGTGAAATTCGTTAAAATTTCCAAGCCTTGGATATTGCGCGAACGCAATGACTCCGTCGGATTCTTCAAATCCTTCTTGCTAGAGTCCTTTATCCAATACAACTTCCCATAATACTTATCGCCCTTTTTGTAGATTTCAATACGTCCTTCTCCACTTGGATTTTGCCATTTCCCAAGGATTGGATCATTACTTTGTGCAAAGACCATTAGCCCGATGAATATCGCGCATACTGTTGTCAATAATCTTTTCATAGTTCACATCGTTTAAAATTGTTAAGTCAAGATAACAAAATTATTCTATGTTAGCATAATATTATTTTTGTTACCTCTTCATTTCAATCGATTGATCACCCGTATTGGCATCAAATTTGAACGATTAATTATAAGTCAAAACGTACGAATTATGAGGTTTATCATCAGTCTTTTAGTAACAGGTTTAGTAGTCGCTCTAGCGTCTTGGGTTATCCCGGGCGTATCGGTTGCTGGATTCGGTTGGGCGATTTTAACAGGTCTTGTTATTGGTCTTGTTAACGCTATTGTTGGGGGCATACTAAGATTATTTACATTCCCTTTGAATTGGTTGACGTTCGGGTTAGTTTCCTTTATCATAACGGTATTGATGATTATGTTATCAGACAAAATCATGGGTACTAAATTTGAAGTAGATGGCTTCTGGCCAGCGTTCTTCTTCGCTATCGCTGTTGCAGTGATAGAAATGATTATCGGCGCAATGACATCCGACAAAAAATAAACTACCTACAGGAAATTACATTAGTCTCCACTACAAAGAAAAAAGAAAGCCGGCAAACGATCGTTTGCCGGCTTTCTCATGTCAAATTTATCAAGTATTAATACACTCCAATATATTGGTTTCCTGGTTTGTTCTTCAAGGTAGCTCCAACTTTCATATCGCCTGTTTTCTTATTGAATACATAGACATTTCCATCTTTGCCAACTTCAGCTACTGCGATAAATACTTCGTCGCCATAGGTTGCTATATTTTGAATTTGGCGGAATGCCAAGTTCTCCTCTCCCGGAATAGTATATTTTGTTCCAGAATTATCCTTTAAATTGACACGAGCGATATGTCCACCTTTTTGTCCTGCAATAGAGTACACCACAAAACCGATTCCGTCGCCTACATACTTCCAAGTTTCGATATAAGAGTTCGTTACGCCTAAAGCCTTATCTAGGTTAAATTCAAAAGCGTTATCATAGTCATTCGTTGCTGAGTTAATTCGCAAGATTCTAGACCCTCCAGTAGCCTCGCCAGATGTTGCTTGATAAACATGTCCATCCGTACCGATGTATTGCATTGTACTGCGGTATCCGTTTGTATTCGCCTTCGTTTTCGTAGAAGTAATTAATTTCGGGTTTTTCAGGCTTGGATAATCTAGCACCAAAGTACGTGCATCAACCTTTGCCGCATTTCTGTCTGTCGCAAATACTGGGTTACCTTTGTCGTCAATGGTAAAACCTGTCGTGTTGATACGAGAAATCTGAACTCCAATATATACCTTATTGCCAGCTTTGTTTACTATAGGAACGTCAATGCGGCTAATGTGATAACCCGCTTTTATCTCTGCCTCCGGCAAACGAATCTCCGCGGTAGAAGTATGTGTGATCTTTGGATCATTTAAATCCAAACTAATCGCATCAATCTTAGTAGACACTTCTTTGTAAACAAAGTTCGGAGAAGTTCCAGTGAAAACAACAGGGTTTGCCGTACCACGCACAGCAATACCTACACCAGGAGCAGCAATTAGCCATCTTGGCGACTTGCTCACATAATTGGCTGTAGCGACCTCATTGCCTTCAGGAATAATATTCTTACCACCACCGACACGATATTTGTTGAAAACACCACCATCGTCACCGGTATACTGAATATTGTATAGGTATTTGCCGTCTGGAGAACCCTGCAAACGCGCTGTTCTAGCAGAGCGAACGCCTTCACCCTGATCAAATACATTCACAGAATATTTAGGGTCTCTTGCTTCATCAACCGTCATGCTGAAAACCATTGTTCCACCATCACCGTCACCAGCCTCATCTTGCATCTTAGCACCAGACACGGTAATCCAGCGATCTACATCCTTAATTTCGCCGCCATTATTATCTTTTTCACAACTGCTAAAAAATACAGTAGAAGTTACGGCTCCTAATATGGCAAACTTTAAAAATTTATTTCTCATACTGTTATATGTTATAATTTACTAATTGAATAATTCAGTTTTAAATAGACTCCACGTCCTGGTTTTTGCACCCCAAAATTGTCGTAGATCTCCGCATTAAATATATTTTTCAAATCTACACTCGCGATGATCTTACGGCTCGGAAAGGTATAGCTTGCCCCAAAGTTTTGAGAAACCTGTGTCGGTGTAATGAACCACTCCGAATCGAACCAGACCGTACTAAACGGAGCAACATATCCGACGGTATAAAACAGATTAAGCTCAGAAGACTTTTGAACCACATTTTTCAAACGATAATGGATATTCCCATTCATCGTAAAGAAGGGTTCATTTGGAATTTGCTTATTATAATTATCACTATCTAAACCTGTTATAGGACTATAGCGTTGTTTATTCTTAGAATTGAATTTGGAAAAGTTGAAGTTTACCGCTAGATCTTTATAGGTATACATCAATTCACTTTCAAATCCTAACGACTGAGCAGAAGACAAGTTCACAAATTGCGTCAATTCCAGCTCCTGGGAGTTCATCAATTCATTTGCAAATGGCATGATACGATCTTTGATATTTCTCCAAAAGGCATTCGCTCCTAATGACACTTTATGTCCCGAAAAATCAAATGTTCCTAGTCTGAAACCTGCATTATAGTTGTCGCTGATCTCGGGAGAAATCCCCGTATTTGGCAATACGTTTTCTTCAGGGCTACCGAAGGTTTCGCTATCGTCGGGCATACGCACAGCACGCTCTGCCGAAGTTAACAGAACCACTTGCGGCTTAACTTTATAGGAAACTGCCAAACCATAGCCAGCATTAGTTCTGTTGTTCTTTTCTCTTTCTTCTGATATAACGACTTGACCATTGTTAACCGTTCCGACAAAAGAAGTCTTCCCAATCGATTGCTGATAAAGCTTATAAAATAAATTAGTCGTCAACCTGTTGTTCAGCGTTTGCGCTTCATAGTTGAAAGAAACGACATTCTTGGAAAAATCATTTTTACTATTCAAACCTGTCTTGCCGACATCCGTAAGAAGATTCTGATCTTTACGGTCAACTGAGTAGAAAACATGGTTCACAGAAACTCGATGTCCAGTTACAATGTCATAGCTCAGATTCGACCTAATATTTGCGACTTGTCGGTCAATATCTGTCATCATCGGTCGCCCCTGTTGTGCGCCATCGGTATTCCTTACTGGATTTCCGTTGATGTCCAATTGCACATTGCCATCCCAATTATATGCCCAAGGAATAGTGTCTTGTATATAGGTATTTCGGAAACTGTACACTCCGTTTATGTTTAAATTCAGCCCTTCTAGACCTAGATTTCTCTTATTGTAACTTAAGCTTATCACGTTGGCATTTGCTTCTGAGGTCCTTCCCATATATGGAGTTCCCATGGTTTGCCCATGCTGTATTTCGTTGTATGAATCAGAAATATTATAGCCCAAAAAGAATGAATCTGCCCATTTCACACCAGTAAATCCAAATTCAAATCGTCCAGATACAGAACGATAGCCATCGAAGAAACGCTTTGTGCGATAGTACCGGCGCAGAACCCCATTAGGCTCAATATATTTTGAGAATTTACCCCAGATTTCGTAATCATTGTCCGAACTCATATATGTTCCAGCGACGCGGGTTGTAAATCCACTTTTTGCATCGCGATATATAGCACTGATATCAGATTGGAGCGTATTGAAGGATCCATAAGAAGCCGCCGCAGAAAGATTGTTGGTAAGACCGGCTTTTTTCAAAACAATATTGATTGCTCCGCCCAATAGATCGCCCGATAGGTGCGCTGGAAGTACACCTTTATATACCTCGATGCGCTCAATCATCGCAGGAGGGATATTATTTAAATTAAAGGAAGAACCATAGGTCGAGATTTCAATTCCATCGATAAAAATACCGACAGAACGTCCAGTCATTCCATTTAGATTATATTGGACTTCCGACCCAAGACCACCACTTTGTCTAACCCGAACACCTACCGTACGGTCCAGAAGTTCATTAGTCTGTATGTTACGAAGTGCTGCTTCTTTTGTTTCAATCACATTTACCGCAAAGCCCTTTGTTTCAATCTCTCGCTTGGCGGAGTTTCCCGTTACACGAATCTCGTCCAAACTCACATCGCCACGTGGATCAATATGAATATGTAAATCATACTTCTTCTTATCGACATTCAGCGGTAAGTTCTTCGTCTGAACCTCAACAGAAGTTACGGTAATAACTTGTGAGCCATAAGGAACCTCGGCTAGAAGATACTCGCCTTTCTCATTGGAGACAGAAGCGATTGTGGTGCCTTTTATACGTACTGTAGCCTGTTTAACAGGGGTTCCGTCCAATAAATGTACAATACCTTTGATGCTTGCTGTTTGCCCGAAGCAAGCGATTGAACACAGAAAAAAGAATAAGGTAGAGTAAAAAAATTTCATTATACCAGATTAATACCTAATTTTGGAGCATCATTTAGAACAAGTCTAAATAAATGTTGCTGCAAATCTAGAATTATTCTAAATAGCAAAATGACGCAATCAGAAAAAAAAGCTACACATTCAGAAATATTGGGCATCCCTGAAGCCACCGACGAGCATAGCATTATGGCTCTAGGAACAGAGATGTATTTCACGGTGCTGGAAGGAAGGCAGCGCTTTTCTTTCAATAGCCCCGTGGATGGTTATTTGAATGTACTGATTGCCGAAAACTCCACCAATGTAAGCTTACAGGTACGACAGCAGCAATATATATTGCATGCGGATGAAAACCTGCTCAAGCACCTCCAAAAAGGAACAGCAATTGACGTCAAAAGCCTCTCCTCCGACTGCACCCTACTCCTCCTTATCATTCCAAGCGAGAAGATACTGTCTTTCCACAAAACCTATTCGGAACAGGAAGAGCGCTTCGAAAATGGTTTATTAACCAAATCAGATAAGCGCATCAGTCTAGCTGTAAATCAAATCATTGATCTATACGCTGCCGATTCTTTTATCAACCAACTGCGCGTGCAGTCGCTCCTGTTGGAGACCATTGTCCATCAAATCGAAGGCCTATACGCCGAAAATGAGAACAAAGAACTGATCGCCAACAAAAACCATTACGAGAGAATTGTGCTGGTAAAACAGTTGATCGACGAAGACATCTCCCAAAACCATTCGATATCCAGCCTCGCAAAATATGCCGGCACCAACGAACAGTATTTAAAGCAACATTTCAAGCAATATTACGGAAAGACCGTCATGAACTACATCACCGAGAAAAAGATGGAGCATGCTAAGTCCCTAATATTGACCGGCAAACATCGCATCTCCGATGTTGCCCGCATGACCGGCTACAAACACTCCACCCACTTCACCACCGCCTTCAAAAAGTATTTCGGAATTATCCCAAATTCCCTGAGATACACCTTCCTCGTTGCGCACGAAGGAATAACGGAAATGGTAGATATGTTAGGGAAAATTTCTTTATAGATATTAGACATTGTCTTAGATAATAGATTTTAGACATTAGAGTATGGCGGCTAGAGATAGGTGCCATAGGTCTTATTACTAAGTACTAAACTGATATATGAATT
>NZ_DKLH01000014.1:0-28453 GCF_002455685.1 Sphingobacterium sp. UBA6645 | reverse complement strand
AACCCTTAATTCGCATTAGTATTTAGTAGTTAGACCCTGTCTTGAAATAGGAAGGGACGGATGCAAGGATTATAAGGATGTTTTGTTTTGAACATTTGGTTTCGAAAGGGCCGTTTGTTTGGAACCAGGAAAGGAAGGATTTAAGGATGAGCAGGATCATGTAGAGTTTTGGATGATGGTATGGGCTTCGTGCGTTAAAGGAGACGTTTAGTGAATCGTCTCCTTTAACGAATAATATCAAAAAAATATGCTAAGTGCATACCAATATCCAACATGCCCGATCCTGACAATCCTTGCATCCTTCCTTTCCTGGTTCAGAACAAAACATCCTGATAATCCTTGCATCCTTCCTTTCCCGGCTCAAGAAACAACCTCCTGCAAATCCTTGCATCGTTCCTTTCCCGGCTTAAAACAAAACATCCTGCAAATCCTTGCATCGTTCCTTTCCCGGCTCAAAACAAAACATCGTGCAAATCCTTGCATCCTTCCTTTCCTGGTTCAGACAACTCAAATAGCAAAAGGCGCCTAATAGGCTCCTTGCTCTAATATCTAACGTCTGATATCTAAAACCTAATTCCGCTATAGGTCTTTATACTAACTACTCAATACTAACTACTAACATAACCCCAATCTAACCCAATTGGGAGCGGGTTTGATTGGGTTATGAAAGGGATTTGAAAGGGTTATGAAAGGGTTATGAGTTGAGCGAAGTAGCATGCAGTCTCGACCTACCTAGCATTCGATCTATGTTTATTGGAAAAAAATAGTACATAGGAGTTACCTGTTGCTATTTTTCCTTTCCTTTAAAATCACTAAATTAGCGACCTTTAAAAATAGAATAAGAACTCGTGATGTATAAGGAATATAAGCAGTTAAACTTACCAGAAATCGGCAAAGAAGTATTGAAACGTTGGGGTGCGGAGAACATCTTTGAGAAAAGTATTGTTAACCGTCCGGCGAGTAAGCCATACACATTCTACGAAGGTCCGCCTTCGGCGAACGGTATGCCAGGTATTCACCACGTGATGGCGCGCGCTATCAAAGATATTTTCTGTCGCTACAAAACCTTAAAGGGATTTCAGGTAAAACGCAAGGGCGGTTGGGATACCCACGGTCTGCCGATTGAGTTGGCTGTTGAAAAAACCTTAGGCATTACTAAAGAGGATATCGGCAAGAAAATCTCGGTAGAGGAATACAATGATGCCTGCCGTAAAGAGGTAATGAAGTACACTGATGTTTGGAACGACCTTACTGAAAAGATGGGTTACTGGGTCGACCTAGAGCATCCTTACATCACTTACGAAAACGAGTACATCGAAACCCTATGGTACCTTTTAAAAGACCTTTACAAAAAAGGCTTACTTTATAAGGGCTATACGATCCAACCTTATTCGCCAGCTGCAGGAACAGGTTTGAGTTCGCACGAACTGAACCAACCCGGTACTTACAAAGACGTGAAGGACACAACCATTGTGGCTGAGTTCCGCTTGGATAAAGCGCAAATCCATCCCCTGATGGACCGCCTTGTCGATAATGAAATCGAGGATGTAGCATTTATCGCTTGGACAACTACACCATGGACGCTTCCGAGCAACACGGCATTAGTAGTCGGCAAGAATATCGACTATGTTAAGATCAAGACATTCAATCAATATACGGGAGCTCCGGTTTCTGTTATATTAGCAAAAGCGCTAATCCCGAAACATTTCAAAGCTGAAGGACAGCAAGTGTCTTTCCAAGACTATAAACTTGGCGACAAAGTTATCCCTTGGGAAGTAGCTGCGGAATTCAAAGGCGAGGAATTAGCAGGATTGCGCTATCATCAACTGATGCCTTACATCACTTCAGATGAATTGATGGATAAAGCATTCCGTGTAATCATCGGCGACTTCGTGACTACGGAGGACGGTACTGGTATCGTGCATGCGGCGCCGACCTATGGTGGCGATGACTTTAAAGTAGCTCGTGAAAACGGCGTACCAGCAATTTTAGTAAAAGACGAAAACGGTAAAGATGTTCCTACAGTAGATCGTACCGGTCGTTTTGTGAAAGAGATTACCGATTTCGCAGGACGTTTTGTGAAAGAGGAATACTACTCTGCCGAAGAGCGCGCAGATAAGGATTTCCGTCCGACCGATGTATTGATTGCGATCAAATTAAAAGAAGAGAACAAAGCGTTTGACGTTAAGAAATACGAACACACCTACCCACACTGTTGGCGTACTGACAAACCGGTATTATACTATCCGTTAGATAGCTGGTTTATCCGCACAACGGCGTTGAAAGACGAGTTGGTAGCTTTAAATAAAACAATCAACTGGAAACCGGAAGCTACAGGATCGGGCCGTTTTGGAAACTGGCTTGAAAACTTGGTAGACTGGAACCTTTCGCGTTCTCGCTACTGGGGTACTCCGCTTCCAATCTGGCGTTCAGAAGACGAAAACGAAGAAATCTGCGTGGGCTCGATGCCAGAATTAAAAGCTTTATTAGAAGCAGCTGTTCAATCGGATGCCTTAACAGCAGAAGAAAAAGCGGTGAACCAATCTTATTTAGATAAATTCGGAACCGATCAGCTAGATCTTCACCGTCCATATGTAGATGATATCATCTTGGTATCTGAGGGTGGTCAGAAGCTATATCGTGAACCTGATTTGATCGACGTTTGGTTCGATTCGGGCGCCATGCCATATGCGCAGTGGGGCTTAGATTACGATAAATTAGAGCGCGGCGAAGCATTACCATTCAAAGAAGAATACTTCTCTGCATTCCCGGCGGATTTTATTGCTGAGGGCGTAGACCAAACACGTGGATGGTTCTTCACATTGCATGCGATCTCTACGATGGTCCGTGGTTCTGTGGCCTTCAAAAACGTTGTTTCTAACGGTCTGGTATTAGACAAGAACGGCAACAAGATGTCCAAACGTTTGGGCAATGGTGTCGATCCGTTTGCAACGATCGAGAAGTACTCGGCGGATGCAACACGTTGGTATATGATCAGCAATGCCGCTCCTTGGGATAACTTGAAATTCAACGAAGAAGGATTAGACGAGGTTCGTCGTAAGTTCTTCGGTACGTTATATAATACTTATGCTTTCTTCGCTCTTTACGCGAACATAGATAAATTCAGCTATGCAGAGCCAGATATCGCTATTGAGGAGCGTCCGGAAATCGATAGATGGATTATTTCCTTGTTGAACAGCTTGAGCAAAGAGGTTGATGAGTACTACGCGGATTACGAGCCTACGAAAGCTGCTCGCGCCATCCAGAATTTCGTGGATGAGCATTTAAGCAACTGGTATGTTCGCTTGTGTCGCCGTCGTTTCTGGAAAGGCGAATACTCTACGGACAAGATTTCCGCATACCAAACGCTCTATACTTGTTTGGATACGATTGCGAAATTGATATCTCCAATTTCTCCATTCTTTGCAGATCAGCTGTATTTAGATTTAAATGCGGCAACGAAGAAAGAACAGTTCGAGTCTGTACATTTAGCAGACTTCCCTGCTTACCATTCTGAATTGGTCGACAAGGCATTGGAAGAACGTATGGCCTTAGCTCAGGACATCTCTTCATTAGCGTTATCATTACGTAAGAAGTCGGGTATCAATGTTCGTCAACCATTGAGCAAAATCCTAGTTCCGGTGTTAGATAGTTCTTTCCAAGAGAAGGTAGAGAAAGTAAAAGATTTGATACTTTCGGAGACCAACATCAAGGATATTGAGTTTATCACGGATACAACGGGAATCATTAAAAAGAAGATCAAGCCTAATTTCAAGGCGCTCGGTGCAAAAGTTGGCAAAGACATGAAAACTGTTGCTGCGGCTATCCAAGCGATGAGTGCGGAGCAAATCAGCGAGCTTGAAATAAATGGAAATATCGCGTTAACTGGCACGGAATATGTTATTAGCAGTGAAGATGTAGAAATCATCGCAGAGGATGTTGAGGGGTGGCAGGTAGCCAATTTAGGTCGTTTAACAGTGGCGTTAGACGTTCATATCACACCGGAGTTGAAAGACGAAGGTTTGGCTCGCGAACTAATTAACCGTATTCAAAACTTGCGTAAAGACAAGGGATTTGAAGTTACCGACCGTATTGCAGTTACCTTAAGTCAAAATACTGAAATTCAACAAGCTGTAGAAAATAATTTCTCGTATATTTGTACGGAAATTTTGGCTGACGCCCTTAAAATCGACAATTCGCTGGTAATAGGGGAACCTATTGAAGTCGATGGTAAGAATTTATTGCTATTAATCGAAAAAAATTAAAGTATGGGAAACACAGAAAAAACTAGGTACAGCGATGCTGAATTACAAGAGTTCAAAGCAATAATTCTTGAGAAGTTACGTATTGCGCGTGAAGAGTTGTCATCATTGACAAAATCATTAAGTAATAGCAATGCAAACGGAACGGACGATACAGCAGGTACTTACAAAACATTAGAAGACGGTTCAGCAACCTTGGAGAAAGAGCAAATCAACCAATTGGCTGCACGTCAGAAAAAATTTATGGACAACCTTGAGGCGGCGTTAGTGCGCATCGAGAACAAGACCTACGGTGTTTGTAGAGAAACTGGAAAGCTTATCCAGAAAGAAAGATTAAAAGCAGTACCTCATACGACATTGAGTATTGAGGCGAAAAACAAACAATATTAAGCAAAAGATTAGCTCCAATGGTCTTTGTATTCACAAAGACCATTTTTATGTATTATGAAAGGATATACCAAGCCCTTATTACTCATTACGATTATTTTGTTGGTTGACCAAATTTCAAAGATTTGGGTGAAGTTAAACATGACCATTGGTCAAAGCTTTAAAGTGATAAGCGATAAAGTGATGATCCAATTCATCGAAAATCCGGGCATGGCATATGGCATGGAATTCGGTGGCGAATATGGTAAATTGTTTTTGAGTGTATTCCGTATTATCGCTGTGATCGGTATTGGATATGGCCTCGTTTACATGGTTAAAAACAAGTACAACCGAGGATTTATTCTTAACGTCGCATTGATTTTTGCGGGCGCTTTGGGAAATATTATTGATAGTGCATTTTATGGCATGATCTTCAGCGAGAGCACACCCTACCAAAAGGCAGTGCTATTTCCGGAGGGCGGTGGCTATGCGACCTTCCTTCATGGTTATGTAGTCGATATGTTCCATCTTCCAATGTGGAAAGGCACATTCCCGACATGGTTCCCGATCTGGTCGGGCGAAGAATTTGTATTCTTCCGTCCCATCTTCAACGTTGCTGACTCGGCAATTTCTATCGGTGTATTTTTAATTCTAATCTTCAACAACCGCTACTTCAAAGAAGAACATGTTGAAAAACATGATGTTAACGACGAAGTAGTAGAAGACTAAGCGGATTAAAATAACTGAAAGTTAACTCATTCCGGGCTAACAGTTTTACCAATTAGTGTATATTTGCAGCATGAGAATGATTGGAATTCTATATGCTACATTAATCTGCCTATGTTTTTCTTGCCTATCGCAGCACGCAATGGCACAGGTCAATCCTAAAAACCTGAAAAAACATATCAAGTTCCTCGCTTCCGATAAGATGAAGGGGCGAGAAACCGGTCGTGCGGGATCGCATAAGGCTGCAGATTATGTAGAAAAATACTTCAAGAAATATGGTCTGCAAGCAATGGGAGAAAAGGGATACCGACAGTCTTTCGATGCTAAGATAAGACGTGTGAAACTAGTGGACTCCATTCGACGATCGGATAATGTGATTGGTTATCTTGATAACGGCGCTCCTTACACAATCGTTGTTGGGGCACATTATGATCATCTAGGCTATGGGGAGTTCGGTGGCAGTCGCGACTCCTTAGGTGTCGGTAAACTGCACAACGGTGCCGACGACAATGCTTCCGGCGTAGCCGGTCTATTAGAACTGGCGAGGCATTACGCGACCAATAAAGAAAAAGAAGCGTTTAATTTTCTGTTTATCGGTTTTGGTGCCGAAGAGTTGGGATTAGTAGGTTCGCGCTATTTTACGGAAAATCCTACCCTGCCTTTATCCAACATACATTGGATGTTGAACATGGATATGATTGGCAGATATCAGGAGCAAAATGGATTGGCCATCATCGGTTATGGCACTAGTACAGCTTTTCCGAAGATATTCGACGGATTGACAAGCTCCATCAAATTCAACCTGAGCAAAGACGGAAACGGAGGTTCGGATCAAACATCTTTTTATCGTAAGAATATTCCTGTATTGTTTTTTCATACCGGTGGACACGATGATTACCATAAACCAACGGACGACGAGTTCAAGATAGATTATAAATCATTGGAAGCAATCTTACAATTAGAGATTGACGTGATCGATAATTCGATGAAACAACCGAAAATGGACTTTCAATGGACGAACTAAGATGGATAAAAAGCGCATATTAGTAACCGGATCGAATGGCTTCTTAGGCCATAAATTAACGGAGTTGATCTTAAAGAACACGAATTACGAACTCTGTTGTACCTCAGCTTCTGTGAATCGAAATCCGCAAAATGAAGGCTATAAATTTCAACAATTAAATTTGATAGACCTGGAAGGCTTAGGTCGTTTGATTGATGAGTTTCAACCAACGCATATTATCCATAGCGCCGCATTGAGCAGCGTAGAAGTATGCGAGAATGACCCGGTCTTGTGTAAAGCGATCAATGTGGACTCTGCTACATTCCTTGCACAGCGTTGCAAGGAGCAGGATATTCACCTGACTTTTCTTTCTACAGATTTCGTATTCGATGGGCAGCATGGCCCCTATAAAGAGGAAGATAAATGTAGCCCTGTCAACGCCTATGGACAAAGTAAATTAGATGCAGAGCAGGAAATACGCGCCTCAGGTTGTTCGGCAGCGATCCTTCGCACGATATTAGTTTATGGTGTTATTGCGGATAAGAAGCGATCGAACTTAGTACTGTGGGCAAAAAATAAGCTAGAGGCTGGAGAAGCTATCAAAGCTGTTTCTGATCAATGGCGAATGCCAACCTGGGTAGATGATCTCGCTACGGCTTGTTTACTGGCGGTAGAAAAAAATGCGGAAGGCATCTATCATATATCCAGCGATACCCTATTCTCAGTGAAGGAAGTCGTAGAACAGGTTGCTGACTATTGGAATCTGGACCGCAATCTCGTTGGGTCGGTCACGGCAGCAGAAATTGGACAAGCTACAAACCGTCCGCGCAAAACGGGGTTTGTATTAGATAAAGCAAAAGCAGAACTGGGCTATAACCCGACGCCTTTGCGCGCCTCGTTCGAGCGTATCGAGCAACAAATTAAAGAACTTGAAAAACAAAATGAACGATAAATTCGCAAGAGAATCCTATACGGAGATGAATGAGTTGGTACTTCCCAACGATACAAATACATTTGGTAATTTAATGGGAGGCCGTTTACTCTATTGGATGGACATTTGCTCGGCAATGGCTGCACAAAAGCATTGCAAGAATCAAGTGGTAACCGTGTCAGTAGACAACGTTTCTTTCAAACGCTCGATTAAGTTAGGCGAAGTTGTGACTATACAGGCGCAAGTGACGCGTGCTTTCAACACATCCGTTGAAGTTCGTATGGAAATCTTTGCTCAAAACCTACCTGAAGGAACGAAAGTAAAATCAAATGAGGCTTACTATACCTTTGTATCTATCGACGAGCAAGGAAAACCGAAGCCTATACCGGGACTTATTCCAGAGTCGGACAGCGAGAAGAAACTGTTTGAAGAAGCACTTCAACGTAGAGAACTGCGCCTATTACTAGGTGGTAAATTGAAACCTGAGAATGCTAAAGGTATCAAGACCCTAGTAAAGTTATTCAACCACGCGATATAGAGGGGCAAGTCCCCTCCTATTATCCTCTTTTTCCCTTGAGCGTTACTTTCTAAAGCACTCCCGAATTTTCAGCCTGTCGAGATTTCTAGGGAAACATGAAAGTTTTAGGAAGAATAATCCGCAATAAGGTTCTAAAGCCTGTTTCCTCTACATCCAGATCGCTGATATAGAGATGGGCAATGGGCGAATTGTAATTCTCGTTGATCATCTTGAGGCGTTCCTCAATGCCTTTTATTCCGAAGGAGCTGTTCTTGAAACTTGGCTTGTTTTCCTGATGCGACTGAGAAAAGCCAATTCCATTATCCAATATATCGATGATCACTTCGCTATTTTCTTCAAATACTTTAATGTGGATTTTTCCCTTTCGGTTTTCAAGATGCCGAACACCATGATGCACGGCATTCTCCACGAGCGGTTGAATTAACAAAGAGGGCACTCTAATCTCTTCCACGTTGATCTGTCCCTCAACATCAATGCGAAAGTCAAATGCATTGTCAAAACGAGCCCTTTCTAACTCTAGATAAAGCTTTACAAGCTGCAGTTCGGATCGGATACTGACAATAGAGAACTGGGAATTCTCTAAGACGATTCGGCTGAGACTAGAAAATTTCTGTATCAGTTTGGATGCATTCTCACTATCGTTTTCTACGACATAGGCCTCAATGGAATTCAGCACATTGAAGATAAAGTGTGGATTCATCTGCGAGCGTATGGCTTTCAACTCGCTTTCGTAGAGTTTTTGTTTAAAATCCTTGGCAATCTTCTCTTGCTTCTCGCGCTCAATATCCGCAGCCTGGTCCTGTATTGTCTTTACTTTTAACGCCAGCTCAGCCTCTAATTTCTCATTGTAGGACAGCTGCATTCTATTTACTATTTTCTGCTGTCTGATTCGGTAGAGGAAAAAAAAGATAATGGTACTTAATACCGCTAAGACGATAAGCGTTTTAAACCACCAAGTTGCATACCAAAATGATTTTAAGCTAATAGGGATCTCTGCGATATGAGGAGACCAGTTGCCCAAACCATCGGCAACTTTCACGCGGAATTTATATTGACCACCGGGCAAATTACTGTAGTATGCTTGCAAATCCTCTCCGGCCATGACCCAATCGCCATCAAACCCGACAAGCTGGTATGCATATCGAAGTGGATAGCCAAGAACTTGTCGATCTGATGAAAATGCAAATGCAAAACTGCTCTCCTTCGCGCGCAGCGATAAAGTAGCAGCTCTTAGCCTGTAGCTTTGGTCCAGGTTGTGGATGCTAAACTTACTGATGATTGGCTTTGCATGAATGTTGATACCTTGATTAACCTGCGCCAAATCTCCTACCACAAGCCCCCTTGCCGTTGTCCATATCAGTTTTTGTTTATCCAGGAAATAGCCTGTAGTCTGATAGGATTTAGGTGGATACACTCCTTTTCCCGCCAGCAAATGTCGGAATACCTGCTTTCGTTGATCGAAAAGCATGACCCCATCAAGTGCTTTAATCCACATAAAGCCCTTACCATCCTCTTTCATTTCAACCGCATACAGCCAAGGGAAAGGATTCCGATCGTAGAACTGGGCAAACTCAAATCTCCCTTCATCTTTTTCAATGACCCTGCCTATGCCTGAGCTAGCGCTAGAGAACCAAAAATCGCCATTTTGAGCCGTGTAAAACGAGAGTATCGTATTCGACATCAAAGCGCCGGTATCACCTCCCTGCACAAATGACTGAAAACTTGGTCGCACCTTATTGAGCAGGCGCAGCATACCAAAGCCATCCATTCCCAACCAAATACGCCCTTTTGCATCTTTTGCAATCGTCGTTACTTTTCGATCCGGCAGACCATCTTCTTTATCGAAAAGCTCCATGCGCTTGTCCTTCAGGGTATATTTATAAAGTCCCGAATTCCAAGAACCAATCCATAGTACAGCTTCGCCATTAATCGTGTCGGGGATGATGTTATTACAATCGGCCTTTCGAAAGTTATGCAGTTCACCTTGTATCGGCAAGGCCTGTAACTGCTGCTGCTTTCGATTGAACACATAAACACCATCTTCGAAAGTAGAGAAATATAGATTATCGGCATGAGCAGTCATCATGCTGACCCGGAAATTTTGGATGGGGAATTTGGAAATCCGCTCATAGTTTGCATTCAGCTGTCCGAAAGAATGTTCCGTTCTATACCATACCTCATTATCCCACTTAATTAACTTCAATATGGGTTCTTCATGCTGTCCTAAGGGAATTAGGCTATTCACACGGTTCCATGACTTCGCGTAGTAGAACAAGCCCGATTCGGTGCCAATCCAATAGCCATCTTTCGTCGGCAGCAAAGCTTGTATTCGGGAAGGCTGCGGAACGCTAGGCATTAAATTATCCCAGCTGATTAAGTCTGCTTTGTTCGAGTCCAGATTCATACTCCATAGTCCTCTAACGTTATGTCCAATCAGTAAGCTGTTTTCTTCGGGCCAATAGGCCATGGAGGAAATAAAATTGTCGTAATAATCTTTGTTTTTCCCTAATCCTAAAATAGAATGCTGAACTGCGCCCGACTGCGCATCATAAGAAACCAAATCGTAATCATAATACCCCAAGAACACCTTGTTGTTAACAAAGGAAATACCCGTTGCACCATTCTCTCCAATATTTTTGAAGTCGATCTGTTTCGGTTCTTTGGTCTTCGGATTATAACGGATAACGCCATGGTACCGCGTCCCTATCCAGAGCATCCCTTCCCTATCTTCCTGAATATTATAGATGCTTAATGGTTCCTTTGTGTTAATCCCCGGCATCTTAAGTTGCCTGACCTTGCCCGTCTCTGGATTCAGGACCTGCAAGTCGGTTTCCTGACCTGCAAAATAGATCAGACCCGTTGAAGATCGGAGAACCTCATAGAGATTTGTTTTAATCAGGCTATCAGGCCCCACAAGAGCGTGAAATTGTTTCAGCGAATTGTTTACTGGTTTAGAACGATCGTAGCACAGGAGCCCTCGATCGTTGGTTGTAATCCATATTCTGTTTTTATTATCGATGGCTAATTTCCCAAGGTAATTGGAATAGGCACTGGTTCCCTGTTGAAATGGGACATGCGTGAAGCGTGCTCCGTCGAAGTAGGACAGGCCATGTTTGCTGGTAAGCCACAGTACACCCGAGCTATCCAAGGCTAGTCCATTGATGGCATTGCTAGGGAGACCTTCTTTCTCCGTAAATTGGATGTAATTATAGATGCGTTGTTGTGCCAAGCTTTTGCCGGCTGATATTACAGCAAAACAAATCAATCCAAAAATGAGTCTCACTGTATGCATATCCGCCTCTATGAAAATAAACGTTCCATCAATACCAGCTTTTTACTTGACGAGACCTCCAATTCGGCACCGTCGATCGTCTCTACCTGTCCACCATCGCCTTTCTTATATTTCACGACATAATCCAGATTGACAATAACACTGCGATTGATACGTAAGAAGTTTCGATCTTCTAATAGGTTTTCATATTCCTTCAGGGTCTTCGAAACGATGATCTTGGACTGGCTAATCAGATAAAATACGGAATAATTGCTCATGGCCTCAATCCGCAGAATATCTTCTCTTTTGATGAGATGTATTCCCTCGGCGGTAGGCAATGCGATTCGCGAACATGTGCTCTTTACATCCTGAATATCCATTTTTCGCATCGCTTCCTTCCCATGAATTCGCTTTCGAAGCTTTTCTATCGCCTTTTCCAATTCGTCGGGATCGACAGGTTTCAGCAGATAGTCTAAGGCATTAGCGCGAAGCGCATCCAAAGTATAGATGTTATAAGCCGTTACGAAAATAACTTCAAACTCAAACTGCCCCAATGCCTCCAGAAACTGAAAGCCATTCATGATAGGCATCTCCACATCCAAGAACAAGACATCGGCTTGCAATTCTTGAATTGGTAGCAAAGCCTTTTTAGGATCATTAAAGATGCTGACGACTTCCAAAACATCAGAAAATACCTGAAGCTTATGCTGTAAAAGGTTGCTCCCCTTTACCTCATCATCTAATATCACGGCCCTTATCATAATTGGTTAGCTAGTTTATTTAAAAATACCTAATCCTAAAGATAAATCAATCAATGAAATAAAATGTTTTCAATGAGTGAGCACGGGATTTGAATGTGTAAAGGGAGATTGGGAATTAGATATAAGATGGGAGATGTGAGATTTTAGACTTTGTCTTAAACCCGGAAAGGAAGGATGTAAGGGTTGGCAGGATCTGGCGTTTGCGTCGGGTAAGGGTTTGGGAGCGGCGTTGTCTGAACCAGGAAAGGAAGGATGTAAGGATGAACAGGATCGGGTCTAATATCTAATGTCTGATATCTAATATCTAGTCTTGAACCAGGAAAGGTAGGATGTAAGGATTGAAAGGATCCTGAATATCCTAAAATCCTTCCTTTCCTGGTTCAGACAATACGCTAATGTCTAAAATCCATTGTGTAATATCTAAACCCGCAATAGGTCTAAATACTAAGTACTAAATACTAAGTACTAAGCCCCCAGTTCCACCAAACGGTCGAACTCTTCAGCTTTTAGGGGCATAACAGATAAGCGGCCTTGTTTTACTAAGGCGATATCCTGCAGTAATGGATCAGCTTTTACGGTTTCTAGCGTTACTGGATTCTTAAAAGTTTCTACGGGCGCTAGGTCGACTACTACCCAACGTTCATCGTCTGTAGTAGGGTCTTGATAGAATTCCTTTACTACTTTGGCGATTCCTACTACCTCTTTGCCTTCATTGCTATGGTAAAAAAGAACTAAGTCGCCTTTTTTCATTGCTTTCAGGTTATTTCTAGCCTGATAGTTACGCACGCCATCCCAAAAGGTCTCCCCATCTTTATTAAATTGTTCCCAGCTGTATTTGAAGGGTTCAGATTTTACTAAAAAATAGTTCATGAAGCTTTAAGATTTAGTTTTGTTGTTCTAAGATTTCCATTTTATCGGCGTAATGCGCACAGTAATCGCGTAGGTCTGCTATTACTTTCTCTGCCATCGGATCGCCTCCAGAAGAGCGGATAAAGGAGTCTGCCATGGTCTGTAGAGTTTCATAGAAGAAACGCTTCATCTCGTCATACGGCATGTCTTTAGTCCATAAATCAATACGGAGTGTGTTTTTATATTGCGCGTCCCACAATGCTAAGAACATAGCCTTTGCTGGCAGTTCTTCGGAGTTCTCCCCATCTGAAGATGTCCATTGAATACTCTCAGGCACGTTTGCATCATCCAACGTCACATTAAGCTTTATTTCTGCTTTTTTCATATCTAAAACTGTATTTTTATCAAAACTGTCACTATCCCAACGATGATCATGAAGCCTATCTGCATCACCCATAATCGTTGAATATCTCTAACCCAAACGCGGAATAAAATATCCACAAACACTAACAACACCGACAATACGACAAGCCATACCCAGGAAAATAAAGGCTCCCCTTCGTTTCCCATTTCGGAGATAGCCCATACCAGCACACAAGCTAGCGCGATATTGAGTGGCGTTAGTTTCATTTTCTCTTCCCTGGTTTGCCCGTGCTTTTCTTGCCCGGCTTTGCCTTGCCTTTATTACTAGGTCTAGCGCCAGAAGCACGTGCATTTGCTGCCTTAATAGCGTATTTCTTTTCGTGGAATGCTCCTTTGAAGTCCGGATCATCCTTTTTCTTCTGATTGTCTATTTCCCTCGCGATTGCCTGTTTCTCATCAAATGGTGTCTTTTCAATCACCACATCTTCAGGAATATCATAAACAGGGATAGATTGACGGATTAACTTTTCAATCTTTCTGATGTTATGTTCCTCTGCAGGGTTACAGAACGTAATCGCATCGCCTGTATTGAATGCGCGGCCCGTACGACCGATACGGTGTACATAGTCCTCAATAACGATAGGCACGTCAAAGTTGATTACATGCGAAACCTGCGAAACGTCCAATCCACGAGCTGCAACATCGGTAGCCACGAGAATGCGAACATTCCCTTCTTTAAAGGCATTGATGGAATTGATACGGGTATTTTGCCCTTTATTGGCATGGATCACGCGAACCTCATCTTGAGCATACTTACGCTCTAGGAATGAAAATATACGGTCTGCGACCACTTTGGTCTTACAAAAAACAATGACACGGCTAAATGCCTCATCGTCTTTGAAGAAGTGTTGCAGTAGATTTAACTTGGTTTTAAGATTGGGCACAAAGTACAATGACTGTGCGACGGTTGCCGCCGGTGTCGCCTGCTCGCTGACTTCAATAATCGTTGGGAAGGCGAGGAAATCTCCGGCAATCTTCCTTACCAATTCGCTCATTGTTGCTGAGAACAATAGGTTTTGACGCTTGCGAGGTACCACTTCTAGGATTCGGTGTATCTTTCCGATGAACCCCATATCCATCATCTTATCCGCTTCATCTAGCACCAAGAACTTCAGTGATTTCACGTTGATATCACCCTCTAGGTAAAGGTCAAGGAAACGTCCGGGGGTAGCTACAATAATGTCGCATCCCTTTGCCAAAAGCTCTTTTTGGGTCTTCGGACCTAATCCTCCGTATAATAAAACTGTGCGTAGATCTAGGTAGGTTGAGAAGAGACGAATATGCTCTTCAATCTGCATGGCCAACTCGCGTGTCGGGCTTAAAATCAACGCTCTAGGATCATTTCCTTGTGCATACTTCAGCTTCATCAGCATCGGCAATACAAAGGCTGCGGTCTTCCCGGTACCCGTTTGTGCAATACCCATTACATCTTGTCCGGCAAGGATGGGGGTAATTGCTTTTTGCTGTATTTCGGTAGCTGTAGTGTAGCCTGCTTCTGCTATCGCATTTAATAGCTGTCTGTTTAATTTAAAGTCCTCGAATGATGCCATTACCGCAAAGATAGGTAAAAGCTAGCACATGCTTATGTATGGATTTCCTGACAAATCATTTTGATTTGCGACCAAATTCCAGCAAATTTGTCAATTACAAACAAGGTTGATATGAAAAAAATAGGATTACTAATCGTACTGGCGTTCGTCAGTACCTTCTCGTTCGCTGACGAGGGCATGTGGTTTTTAATGCACCTGAAGCGACTTAACGAGGCCGACATGCAGAAGAAAGGTCTACAACTTACTGCAGAAGAAATTTACAGCATCAATAACTCTAGCTTAAAAGATGCGATTGTACAATTCAATGGCGGATGTACCGCAGAAATCGTTTCAGGATCTGGCTTAGTATTCACCAACCACCACTGTGGTTATGATGCTATCGCTGAATTGTCTACTCCGGAGCACGATTACTTAACTAACGGATTCTGGGCTAAAAACTACGCTGAAGAGTTGAAACCGAAGTCTCTTTCTGTTCGTTTCTTCGTTCGTATGGACGATGTTTCTAAACGTATCTTAGGTTTAGTAAACGATAAGATGTCAGAAAAAGAACGTGAAAAAGTAATCAACCAAGAGATTGCTAAGATCCAAGCTGAGAATAGTGAGAATGGCAAATACGTTGTTTCAGTACGTCCTTTCTACAATGGAAATGAATATTACTACTTCGTTTACCAAGACTATACAGACGTTCGCTTGGTAGGTACGCCTCCAAACAGCATCGGTAAATTCGGTGGAGATACAGACAACTGGGAATGGCCTCGTCATACTGGTGACTTCTCAATCTTCCGCGTATATGGCGATAAAGACGGAAACCCTGCAGAGTACTCGAAGAACAACGTACCGTTGAAACCAAAGTACTTCCTTCCGATCAGCATCAAGGGAGTTAAAGAAGGTGATTTCTCGATGATCTTAGGATATCCTGGTCGCACAAACCGTTGGATGAACGCTGCGGGTATCGATCAAAACGTAGAATTCGCATATCCTGCATGGGTAGAAGCTTCGAAAACTGGTATGGATGCCATGAAAAAACACATGGACCAAGATCAGGCTGTTCGTATTAACTATGCTTCGAAATACTCGGGTGTTGCCAACTATTGGAAAAACAGACAAGGTATGATCGATGCTTTGAGCAAGCACAAAACAGCGAAGGCTAAAGCAAAACAAGAGAAAAAATTCAATAAATGGGCTAACAAAGCAGCAAATAAAGAAAAATATGGTGATGTAATTTCGACGATCAATGCTTATTATGCAGCGACCAACGAAAAAGCAAGACACGATAATTATTTAATGGGAATGTTACGCTCATCGACGTTTGCAGCATTGCCATATAGCCTTGGTGGCGGATTGATTCAATATGCAAATGAGAACGAGGCAAAACGCAAAGAGATGAAACCTCGCTTAGATGCTTATGTCAATGATAACTATGAGGGTCTTTATTTACCGCTAGAAGTTGATGTATTAGCAGATGAATTAAATCTTTACGCAGCGAAAGGCGGACAAATTGCTACTTATATCCGTCAGATGGCTGATAAAAATGGTGGTAATTTCCAAGCGGATATTCAGAAAGCATTCGATAACAGCGTATTCGCTTCAAAAGAAAAAATTGAAGCTTATTTAGCAAATCCAAATGCGAAAGTTGTAGAAAATGATCCTTTATTAGCGATCTCTACAGCATTAATGAACAAGTACCGCGAGTCTACTCCAGAGTCTGAAAAACTAGTAAATGACTTCCAAGCAGCTTCTCGCAAGTATATTGCTGGTGTATTAGAAATGGATCCTAACGGTAAATACTACCCGGATGCAAACTCCACATTACGTTTAACTTACGGTACAATCAGAGCATTACCTAAAGACAAACGTAACGATGCGAAGGTGAATAACTACACGACTTTGCAAGGAACGATCGCGAAATACAAACCAAACGATGAGGAATTTGATCTTCCAAAACGTTTAATGGAACTATACGAAGCGAAGGACTACGGACGTTATGCTGATAAAGCAGGATACCTTCCTGTAAACTTCCTAAGTGATCAAGATATCACGGGTGGTAACTCCGGATCGCCGGTTTTAAATGGAAAAGGCGAATTAATTGGCTTGGCTTTTGATGGTAACATCGAGGCTATGGCTGGGGATGTAATCTTTGATCCTAAATTGCAAAGAACTATCTCTGTTGATATCCGCTACGTTCTTTTCGTAATTGATAAATTTGCCGGTGCGCAAAACATCATTGACGAGTTAAAAATTGTAGAGTAATATCTATTCAAAAGGGTTTTAAACACAAAAAAAAGCGCTGAAATTAGCTTTGTTTGCATTCCTTTTGTATATTTATGATATCTTAGAGAATTAATTAAGAAAAACTAAAATTATATTAATTAAAAAAATGGAAAACTACACTAAATTAAAAGAGCTAGTAGCTTCAATCGAAGCTGATGCAGAAAAATTCTTCAACAACGGAAATTCAGCAGCAGGAACTCGCGTTCGTAAAGGCTTACAAGACATCAAAACTTTAGCACAAGATATCCGTAACGAGATCACTGCTAAGAAAAACGACGGTAAAAAATAAGTAACCCCGTTTACAAAATAAAAACCTGGATCTTAATGGTCCAGGTTTTTTTTGTCTAGTCTTGAACCAAGAAAGAAAGAGAATTTTGTCTTGAACCAGGAAAGGAAGGATTTATGGAACAGCAGGATCTTGCTCATCTTCGTATCATAATTAGTGGTAAGTGTCTAATCCGTTTAACACGATCCTGATAATCCTTGCATCCTTCCTTTCTTGGTTCAAAACACCCTTTCAAATGACGTTATGCCCGATCCTGTTGCTCCTTAAATCCTTCCTTTCCTGGTTCAAGACAAAATTTCCTTCCTTCCCTGCTTAAAGACAAACCTCCCTTACTTTTTTTGGCAAAAAACCAAATATCCTGACAAAATAAAGGCGCCTAATCGGCGCCATAAATCTAATATCTTATATCTAATGTCTAAAATCTAATCCCCCTACCTCTAAAGCATCATAGCCGCAAAGAACAGCCCAAATTGCTTTTCTGATAGCCATTGCCCAAGGATCTCCCGCATTTTGTTGCGTGTCTGTTCTCTTGTGAAAGCAGAAGCTTTTTTCTTGATTAGGTTATCTGTAACTGTTGTTCCGGTCATTTCGACTTTGGAGGCATAGATATTGAAATTCTGCTCGGGTACAACGAGTCCTAGTATCATTCCAGGTAGGCCGTGCAGCGTGCTGGGGCTACTGGCTAATGGAATTTGGTCGGTGTAGAATGCAACGACATACACTGAGTCTAATGTAACGCCATTTGCGCGTCTACAATCGTATCCTGCGATATTGCGATACTCATTAGTGATCTTCCATTTAACGTTCGTTAGGGAGTCTGAAATCGCTATTGGCGAGCCCCCAACTTCTAAGGTCATAGAAGTCTGCTTGGTAGCGAGGTTCTGATAGATTTTTGTTCCATAGTCTAAGAATCCGAAACGCAACAGCTGTGCAACCATAGCAGGTTGGTCCTTGGCTAGGGGTTCCAAGATGGATTCACTTCCAGAAAAAGTAAGTTTCCGTTGTAATACCGCTGTTTCCGGCACCTTTGTTAACATATCTTCGAAAAACTTCCTTTGGAAATCAGTCTCCTTCATCATGCTGATTTGTCGTCTCAGCATATTCTTCACGTGTACTGTCTTATCGTAAGTAATAACGCCTTGTTCTGGGAAGAAGGCATATTGTGCATTTGCTTGTTGAAAGCCTAAGACAAACAGAAATAGTATGGCAATATATAGTTTCATTTTCATGATTATTCAGCTCCTTTCATTGATGTAAAATCCCAGCTAACTTTTAGCATAAAATATCTGGAAATAGTGTTAAACGTTTCTTGGGTAAAAGAGTTTACCGTTTGTCTACGGCTAAATCCTTTGTTTTGATTCAAGATGTCGTTGACATAGAAGTCTACCACCAAGTTCTCCCCTTTTAAGAATTTCTTGCTCACGCCTGGCGTAAAGATGGCGCGTTCGAATTTCTCAGCGTAGGTTTTCGTTGGCGCCTCGTATGTGTAAGCTAAATCAGCATACAATTGGAATTTTGCCGGCAGGTACGCTCTTACTCTAGCATCCCCGATTAAAGTGAAGCCTTCGGAGTTGCGATCCGGTGTAAATGTAGATCTCATGACACGCCATCCTGGTCTTGCACCCACTTCAAAGTCAACGCCCTTCGTGGTATTCTTTTCTAATCCAAAACGGATATTATAATCATAGGTCGTTGATTTGTTTTCGTCGTAAGGGATGTCCTCATAGTTTTGACGCGGAACATCTCTAATCAAATTGTAGGAGCTGCTATAGTTCGCTCCTAAGTTAATGTCAGCTTTAATCTGATGCTTGGCAATCACGTTGAATCCGCTTCCAGCATACGCAAAAGCCGAGTAGGCATCTTTATCGGCATTATCATACATCAGGATTCTAGACCCATCAGGAAAAACCGTCTCATTCATCTGTATCGCTCTTTTTGTCTGCGTAACATTCGTTCCTAGATAAAAGTATCTACCCTTCATCATTTCGTATGATCCGCCATCTAATGAAAACGAGTTGTTGATAGAAGGCTTCAGATTTTCATTACCAATGGTTTGATTCAATTGATCCGTATTCTGGCGCAATGGCTGAATCTGCGTTAAAGAAGGCAGTTGAGTGTAGCGTCTATAGCCCAATCCCAATGCTTTAGTCTTCGTGAAAGAATAACGTAAGCGCGAATTCGGCGTAAATGTCAAATAATCACGCTTCAGGTCGACAGTATCCAAGTTATTGAACATATTCATATCATCATGACGAAGGGTATTCGTCACGTTGAAATCTATTTTATCCGACTTGTATCCGAAAGTCAGGTTTGCTGAATTCGTCCTTGTGTTGAAGTTGAAATCATTACTGAACTCCCGATCGAAGTCGTTGTATTCTCCGGAAGCACTCTTGTTGAAGGAACTCAATACAGAATGCGCTTTCGACTGGCTAAAGTCATAACCAATCGATGATCTCCAACGTTTTGAAAGCGGCTCTGAGTAAACGATCGACGTGCTTAGATTGTCAGTCTTCGAATTGCCATCCTTAAATTGGTCTACGGTGTCGCGTGCTGCGGTAATACGGTTATTCAGTTCCGATTTCACCTGCAATTCGTTGTTGTTTTCCGCATTGCTACCTGCAAAAGTTAAGGAAATTGACCGACCTTCCTTCTTGAATTTCTTCGTATAGAAAGCATTGTAGGTCACATTAGTTATGTTAGACATTTCCTGCTGATTACTCGTATTGTCAGAGGCAAGCGTGCCATCTCTCCAGGTACTTGCATCCACATTCGTTGCGCGATCCGCATGCGTACGATCAGCCGATACTTTAAAAGTTAACGTGGAAAGGGAGTCGATTGCTAGATCATACTTCGCATTCACACGATGTTTATTTGCATCCGAACCGATATTCTTGTTTTCCTCGGTATTGATGACCCCCTCATTGGTCGCATTTTGACGCAAAGTATTTTCATACACATCATTTTCGATCCTAGCAAACTTGTAGCTCGCATTCAGTTTATGTTTCTTATCCTTCCAAGCATCCATCACTGAAGCTCCTAGAGAAATCGCTTTTGGATGACCCTTGCCGTCCCAGTTCGAAAACTCGTCGCTATTGCGTACCATAAAAAATCCACCATCACCTGTCATTCCAGATTCCGTATCCGACATGTTGAATTTCTCCTGCTCCTGCCAACTGAGGCTAAACTTCCCATCCGTAGAGCCCATTAAATAAGCTCCTAATTTAAAACTCCCTTTGAATTTATTATAGGCTAACTTGCCCATGTAATATTCCTTATCGTTTCCTAATCCTCCCGCAAGTTCCGCCTTACCAAAAGAGCCGTTCTTCGCATCTTCCTTCAACTTCACGTTGATGGTTTGTATGCGGGTTCCATCATCTACTCCCGTTCGCTCAGCCTGTTCCGACTTCTTCTCATAAACCTGAACTTTATCCACCATATCCGAACGGATATTTCGTGTCACCAAGGTCGGGTCATCACCAAAGAACTCTTCACCATCGACCAAGACCTTCTCTACAGTCTTTCCTTGCGCAGTAATCTTACCTGAGGCATCGACAGAGATACCCGGTAGCACTTTCAGCAAGTCTTCTACCTTCGCATTCTTCTCCGTCACAAAGCTAGAAGCATCATATTCTGTTGTATCCCCTTTTATCACCACCGGTATTTTCCCTGTAATCAAAACTTCTTCAATTAGATTGGCAGCACTTTGCAGCTCAATCTCTCCTAATGCGACATTCCCAGCTCCTTTTTTTATCGTTTGGAAGTAATCTCCAAACTTTGGATAGCTAATAATCAACAAGTAATCCTGATTATCCGGATTTTTGATGGCGAACTTTCCATCAGCATTTACACGTGTAAAATCAACAAGGATGGAGTCTTTAGCTTGAAGAAGCATGACTGTGGCGTTGGCTAGTTTAGTCTTATCAGACTCATCTACAATAGAACCCGAGATTTTACTCTGGGCAGAAGTCTGTAGCGAAATAAAACCGAGGACAAGGCTTAGCAAGACAGTGGTTAGTAATTTCATAAGTAATATTAAAAAATAATGCGATTCGTTAGGTTCTACGAAAATATCACAATTACGTGATATAAGCAGTCCAAACGTTTGAGTTTAACATAGATTAACAGATAAATACAAATACGCTAGGGACTTCATCAGAACCACCTATTGGTAGCCTAACAGAGTGAAAAGTTACAGGTTTAGTAAAATTTATTTCACTACCTTTGTAAAAACCATTTGAAATGCAAAAAATCAAAGACTATGTAGAAGCGAATAAGGATCGCTTCTTGGACGAATTATTTGAATTATTGCGCTTTCCCTCTGTAAGTGCAGATCCACAATTTAAAGAAGGTGTCTTAAACACTGCAGAGTTTGTCGCTCAAAAATTAAAAGATGCTGGCGCGGATAATGTTGAAGTCTGCCCGACTGCTGGCTACCCAATTGTATATGGAGAGAAGATCTTCGATCCATCTTTACCAACTGTATTAGTTTATGGTCACTACGATGTGCAGCCTGCAGATCCATTGGAATTGTGGGATACCCCTCCATTCGAACCTACCGTTCGCGATGGTAAAATCTATGCACGTGGTGCCGCTGATGATAAAGGCCAATTCTATATGCATGTTAAGGCATTTGAATATATGGTTAAAAACAATGAGCTAGCTTGTAACATCAAATTCATGATCGAAGGCGAGGAAGAAGTAGGTTCAGCTAACTTAGGAATCTTTGTTCGCGAGAACAAAGAGCGCTTGAAAGCAGATGTAATTGTTATTTCCGATACCTCAATGATCAGCTTAGAGACTCCATCATTAGAAACAGGCTTACGTGGTCTTTCTTATGTTGAAGTAGAAGTTACAGGTCCTAACCGCGATCTGCACTCAGGAGTTTATGGTGGTGCTGTAGCAAACCCTGCTACGATCCTAGCGAAGATGATTGCTTCATTGCACGATGAGAACAACCATATCGCTATCCCAGGATTCTACGATGACGTTATTGAATTAACTGCCGAAGAACGCAAAGCGTTGAACGAAGCACCTTTCGATATCGAAGAATACAAAACGGACTTAGGCGTTGCAGATGTTTGGGGAGAAAAAGGATATACGACAATTGAACGTACGGGTATTCGCCCAACATTAGAAGTTAATGGTATTTGGGGTGGATATATCGGTGAAGGTGCGAAGACTGTATTACCTTCTAAAGCATTTGCTAAGATATCCATGCGTTTAGTTCCTAACCAAAACTCAGAACGCATTACAGAATTATTCAAGAAGCACTTCGAAGGTATTGCTCCTGATTATATTAAAATCGAAGTTAAACCTCATCATGGTGGCGAGCCTGTAGTAACTCCTACAGACAGTATCGCTTACAAAGCTGCTGAGAAAGCTTTAGAAGAAACCTTCAACAAGAAGCCAGTTCCTACACGCGGTGGCGGTTCTATTCCAATCGTTGCTTTATTCGAACAAGAATTAGGAATCAAAACGGTATTGTTAGGTTTTGGATTGGACAGTGATAACTTACACTCTCCAAATGAAAAATATGGCATTGAAAACTACCTGAAGGGTATAGAGACAATTCCACTTTTCCATAAATATTACGCTGAATTAAGGAAATAACATAAAAATGCTTCACGCTTGTGAAGCATTTTTTTTATCTTCGGCTAACTGATCGCAGATAATGTTATTATTATTAAGAAAAATACACAGGCTTCTTTATTTCTTTGCTGTATTATTCTTTTTTATCCTTTCTTATCCCCTTCTTTTTTTACTTTCTAGGAATCCGATTAAGAACTATGCTGCTATCGTTTGGTTTCGCAAGTGGATTTCTATTCTTAGTGTTCATTTGGTTGGTATTCGCTTTAAAATACATTACGAGGAGCCTATCGATTGGTCGCAGCCCTATATTCTTTGTCCCAATCACACCTCTATTTTAGATATCACAGCGCTCACCTACCTCTGTCCGCAGCAGTTCTCCTTTATGGGGAAAATAGAACTGTTAAAGAACCCTGTAACACGTATTTTCTTTAAGTCGATCGATATACCGGTGAAACGCGAGAGCAAGATATCCTCATTCAAAGCTTTTAAGCGTGGTTTGGAACTGCTGGGATTAGGTAAATCTCTGGTGATATTTCCGGAAGGTGCTATTGAAGATGAATATCCACCCAAACTTCACAAATTTAAAGCAGGCGCCTTTAAGATGGCGCAGGAGAATCGAACTGCAATTCTTCCTGTGATTATCCACAATGCGTGGAAGGTTATGTGGGATGATGGCCGAGAATTCGGATCTGCTCCCGGTGTTATTCATATCTCCGTGCTGAAGCCCATTCAGTATGCTGAAACTGAAAACGCAAAAACTAACACGGTGGAGAACGAGGTTTATGAAAAAATGAATAAAGTCTGGTTAGAAAATCTCGCCAAATATTAATGTTTAGCCTCGTATTCAAGTATTTAAATGACTGATATTCTATTAGTTATATTATTAATGAAAGATTTACACATATTTTACTTGCATTAGTTAAATTAAATATTATTTTTGCGAAAATGTAAAACTTAATTAAAGAGATATGTATTGGACACTTGAATTAGCTTCGCATTTAGAAGACGCTCCATGGCCAGCGACAAAAGATGAATTAATTGACTACGCTATTCGTTCAGGAGCACCTGTTGAAGTAATTGAAAACCTTCAAGCTTTAGAAGACGACGGTGAACCTTACGAGAACATCGAGGAGATTTGGCCAGATTATCCGACTAAAGATGACTTCTTTTTCAACGAAGACGAATATTAACATCATGATAGAAAGCGCCTTTTTAAAAAAGGCGCTTTTTATTTAATCCTTTTATAGAAATATTTGTCAAAGGCTTAAACAGAATGAATATGGGAAAGAAATTACTTTTTTTACTAACAATCATACTTCCTTTTATGTCAATGGCTCAATCCGCTAAAGGCTCTACCGGCGACGGCAAGAGTATGAGTGTCGCACGTGGCTTTATCAATGAATTAGCCAACTTTGACACGCCATTGGATGTTATCCTGAGTGAAAGGGTGATTGTTAATAATCCCAATGATGAGCTTTACGACTACTTGGAGGCTAGTCTACAAGAAATAAGAATCAACCTATCGTTGAAAAATGTGGATGAGATTCAATATAAAACTTTCCATGAGCTACCGCGCAAAGAAGTACGCGATATCGACCCGGAAGGCATGAACATTGATAACATGGTTTTTCTTTACTACAAGAACAGACTATTGACTTCCCTATACGTTGAAGGCGGAAAAATCGCCTCTTTTACCCTCGTATCAAAAGGAAATGAGATGGCGCATTTCGTCACTTATTAACAAAAAGACATTTTTTTAATAGAATCCTTGCAATTCTCAAAAGTATCTTTGATATTTGTTCAATAACTAATGAATACAGCAGTAGCAAATAAAACTTGGTGGTGGCACAGCATATAATGTTGTGGCAATAACCTATTAGTTTAATTTAGCGAAACAAAAAATAGCGGGCTTGCCTTTTCGGCAAGCCCTTTTTATTGAATTTTATGAAAGAGATACTAGCACATTTATTTGAATACAAGTCGTTTACAAGAAAGGAAGCATACGACATCCTTACGAACATTGCTACCGGCAAATACGATAGCCACCAGATTGCAGCCTTTATGACGATCTACGGCATGCGGAGCATCCGCGTGGAAGAACTGGGCGGATTTCGCGATGCCATGTACGATCTGTGCAATAAGGTCGAGTTTAAAGGATACGATTTGATCGATATGTGTGGCACCGGCGGTGATGGCAAAAACACATTCAATATATCAACGATAGCATCCTTCGTTGTGGCTGGTGCCGGGTACCATGTGGCTAAACATGGAAACGTGGGGGTATCTTCTGGATGCGGTTCTTCTAATGTGATGGAATATCTGGGGTATCAGTTCACTAATGATCATAACGAATTACAAGCGCAGTTGGAACGATCAAACATCTGCTTTCTTCATGCTCCGCTCTTCCATCCGGCAATGAAAACTGTAGCTCCCATCCGCAGAGCATTATCGGTGAAGACTTTCTTTAATATGCTCGGCCCACTGACCAATCCTGCCAATCCGAAATTCCAATCGGTAGGCGTTTTCAGCTTAGAGCTAGCCCGCTTATACGCCTACCTGTACCAAGGGACAGACAAGCAATACAGCATCATGCATGCTTTAGATGGTTATGATGAAATATCGTTGACCGGAGATTTCAAGATCATTACCAACGCCGGCGAGAACTATTATACGACCGAAGAAATCGGCTTTAGCCCAATCAATCCCGCTGATCTTGCGGGGGGAGATACGGTAGAGGACGCTGCGAGCATATTCAGAAAAATAATTGAAGGCGAAGGAACCAACGAACAGAATAATACCGTATTGACAAACGCGGCTTTCGGAATCAAAACCTTCCATCCGGAAAAGAGCTTTGGCGATTGTTATTACGAAGCGGAGTCTTCCTTGTTGGGATTAAAAGCATTAAACAGTTTTAATAAGCTAATCAATGGCTAAGGAAATCCTCATCAAAGTATGCGGTATGCGGGAGCCTGAGAATATCGCAGGACTGGTAAAACTTCCAATAAACTATATCGGGCATATCTTTTATGAGAAGTCGCCACGCTATGTTTCGGAGGTCATTGATCTTCCCATTCCAAAGACTATTAAAAGGACAGGAGTTTTCGTTAATGCAGATAGAGCTACCATCAAGCAAACGATCCTTGATCAGCAGCTAGAGGCTGTTCAATTACACGGAAATGAATCGGTAGCCCTGTGCCAGGAAATCAAAGATTTGGGTGTAGAGCTTATCAAAGCCTTTGGTGTGGACGATGATTTCCAATGGAATGAGCTAGAAGCCTATCTCGCTGCAGTCGATTATTTCCTATTTGATAGCAAGAGCGAAGCATATGGTGGCACTGGAAAAACATTCAACTGGGATAAGCTGAAGACCTATCCTTACGCCAAGCCCTATTTCTTAAGTGGTGGATTATCATTAGAAAATCTGGCTGAAGCCTACCAATTCGATGACGAAAGACTAATCGGCTTGGACTTAAATTCAAAATTTGAAATATCTGCAGGTCTCAAAGACTTAGATAAAATAAATAAAGCACTGAAAATAATTGAACATGAGCAAATATCAAGTAAATAACAAAGGATATTACGGCCCTTTTGGTGGTGCATACATCCCGGAGATGCTGTATCCTAATGTGGAAGAGTTGCAGGAGCAATACTTAGCGATCCTAGAAGATCCAAGTTTTAAAGCGGAGTTCGAACAATTATTAAAGGATTACGTAGGACGCCCCTCTCCTCTTTACCGTGCTAATCGCTTATCGGAAAAATATAATGCTAATATCTTCTTAAAACGCGAAGATCTGAATCATACAGGAGCACATAAGATCAACAACACGATAGGACAAATCCTATTAGCAGAAAAACTCGGAAAGAAACGAATCATTGCAGAGACCGGAGCCGGACAACATGGGGTTGCTACCGCAACGGTATGCGCATTAAAAGGATTAGAATGTGTTGTTTACATGGGTGAAATCGATATTGAGCGCCAGGCACCAAACGTTGCCCGTAT
The DNA here is from genome assembly GCF_002455685.1 of Sphingobacterium sp. UBA6645. Classification (NCBI taxonomy): domain Bacteria; kingdom Pseudomonadati; phylum Bacteroidota; class Sphingobacteriia; order Sphingobacteriales; family Sphingobacteriaceae; genus Sphingobacterium; species Sphingobacterium sp. UBA6645. The sequence goes on along the minus strand of NZ_DKLH01000014.1, from coordinate 1,627 downwards.
GAAGATGATGGGAGCAACTGTTGTGGCGGCTAAATCAGGCAGCAAAACATTGAAGGATGCAACCAACGAAGCGCTTAGAGATTGGATAAATAATCCAGTGGATACGCATTATATCATAGGTTCTGTCGTAGGACCACATCCTTATCCCGATATGGTTGCTCGCTTTCAATCGATTATATCCGAAGAAACGAAGAAGCAGCTATTAGAGAAGACCGGCAAAGAAACTCCGGATATTGTGATGGCCTGTGTAGGTGGAGGTTCAAATGCAGCAGGAATGTTCTATCATTTCTTAGACGACGAAGATGTTCAATTGATCGCAGTTGAAGCGGCCGGACATGGTGTAGACAGCGGTGAATCTGCTGCAACGACGATTCTTGGTAACGAAGGAGTATTACACGGTAGCCGCTCCATCCTGATGCAAACGGAGGATGGCCAAGTAATCGAACCTTATTCTATCTCGGCTGGGTTAGACTACCCGGGTATCGGACCGCAGCACGCCTGGTTATTCAAGTCGGGTCGTGGAACATATGTTAGTGCGACAGATGATGAAGCGATGCAAGCAGGCTTGCAATTAACGAAGCTTGAAGGTATCATCCCGGCAATTGAAAGTTCCCACGCACTTGCACATCTGGAGAAGATGAACTTTAAAGGCGATGAAACCGTTGTCATCTGTTTATCAGGCCGCGGAGACAAGGATTTAGATAATTACATGAAATATTTTGGATTTTAAGACCATGCAAATAACAAAACACGCAAATGGATTATTGTCCATTTACTTCACCGCAGGATACCCGCACATTAATAGTACCCTAGAAATCGCTAAGGCTCTAGAGGCCGCAGGGGCAGATTTTCTAGAAATCGGATTTCCCTATTCCGACCCTGTGGCGGATGGCCCTACCATCCAACATAGCTCGGAAGTTGCATTAAAAAACGGAATGACGCTTAAGGTATTGTTCGAGCAGCTTAAAGATTTGCGAGAGCATGTACAGATCCCCGTATTTTTGATGGGGTATGTCAATCCGGTTATTCAATTTGGCGTAGAAGCATTCTGCAAAGCATGTAAGGAAGTTGGTGTCAATGGAACCATCATCCCAGACCTACCGATGTATGAATATGAGGAGCTATACCAACCTATTTTTGAGGAGAACGGAATTAGCAACATCTTTTTAGTTACGCCACAGACTTCGGAATCCCGAATCCGCAAGATCGATGATTTATCGACAAGCTTTATTTATCTATTATCGTCAAACGCCACGACGGGAAAACAATTAGATATCCAAGACCAAGCAGCAAGTTACTTCCAACGAATAAAGGATATGGACCTGAAAAACCCATTCATCATAGGGTTTGGGATACATGATAGCCATACCTTTTCAAAAGCTACGAGTTATGCCAATGGCGCAATCGTAGGTACAGCGTTCGTCAAGCTATTGGCGGAAGATGACTACTTAGACCGCATACCTGCATTTATACAGTCTATCAAATCGTAAATATTAAAGACAATAAAAAAGAAGGTGTCTAAAAAGGCACCTTCTTCTGTTTTATAGCTTTTGCGATTTCATTACTGTTTTCATTTTTGAGTTTTAAGCAGTAAGTCGATATTTTATGGTTTTAACGCTCCTGACTC
>NZ_DKLH01000072.1:0-19695 GCF_002455685.1 Sphingobacterium sp. UBA6645 | reverse complement strand
ACATCTTCTATTAAGTATTTATTCATCAATTACTCTCTGTTTAAACCAAAGGTTCAAAACATATCCTTCCTAATAAGTAGGACTCAGTCCCCTTTCAAACCCAATGCAAACCCAATGCATAACCCAATCAAACCCTTCCGAAAGGGCTTTGATTGGGTCATACATTGGTAATAAAAAGAACAGCAGTCGAAGCTGTTCTCAAGCATTTAAAAATCCGGCAATAAAAAAGAGCCTTTGCAGGCTCTTATATCTAATGTCTAATATCTAAAATCTAGACCTAAACAAAAGCACTAAATCCGGTAATACTTCTACCGACGATCAGGGAGTTAATCTCTTTGGTTCCTTCATAGGAGTAAATTGCTTCGGCGTCGGCGAGGAAGCGGGCTACATTGTATTCTAGCAGAATACCATTACCGCCCATCACTTCGCGTGCTCGCGACACGATATCGCGCGTTCTAAGCGTACAGAATACCTTGGCTAGGGATGCGTGCTCATCTTTCAGTTTATCGTCGTCTTGAAGCTCAGAAAGTCTAAACACGAGTGTTTGCATGGCGGTCAGGTTGGACAGCATCTCGACCAAGTGATTTTGTATCAGCTGGAAGGATGCGATAGGTTTTCCAAATTGTTCTCGCTGCAGGGTGTACTCCAAAGCATTTTCATAGGCTCCGCGTGCACATCCTACCGCCATCCAGGCCACCCCTGCCCTCGTCATCTGCAATACTTTCGCAGTATCTCTGAACGAATTTGCATTTACCAAGCGGTCAGACTCTGGCACTTCGCAATTCGTTAAAGTGATCAAGCCGTTTTGGACGATTCGTAATGCCATCTTTCCTTTAATCTTTTCAACCGAGAACCCTGGATTCTCTTTACGGACGATAAATCCTTTCACCTGCTGATCGTCTAAATCTCGAGCCCAGATAACCGTCATGTCGGAGAAAGTAGAATTTCCTATCCATTTTTTCTGACCATTCAAAATCCATTTGTCACCCTCGCGTTTACAGGTCGTTGTTAATCCGCCTGCTGTTCCGGAGCCTACCAATGGCTCCGTCAGGCCGAATGCGCCGATCTTCTTCAATTGCTGCATAGCCGGGAGCCATTCCGCTTTCTGTTCTTCAGAGCCACAAAGGTAAATGGACCCCATCGCTAAGCCACTTTGAACACCCAAGAACGTTGCGATGGAAGGGTCGACACGTCCGAACTCACTAGCGATGATACCATCCATAAGGGAAGTCCCCCCTGCACAGCCGTAGCCCTCATATACATAACCGCATACATTAAGCTCAGCTAGCTTCGGTATAATTTCAAAAGGGAATTCATCATGCAACCAATATTTATTGACTACAGGCTTTATTTCGGCTTCTAAAAATGCGCGCACCTTTAATTGCAGTGCTCGATCTTCTGGTGAAAGCTTAGCGCTTATATCGTAAAAATCGGCATCGATGGGTGGCGGATCCTTTTTCTTTTTACTTCCGGTCAACATTTTCATCGCCATTTTAAGCTGATTTTCGTCCATCTTTGATACAGCGCCTAAAACTTCGGCTAAATCGACCTTCTTTGATATCTTTTCTAATTGCTCCAAATCAACTGATTTAAAGAGCTTTACCATATTCTTCAGTTTATCTATCATATTCTTTCTTTAAAATCTTAACAGAAATATAACAAAAAATGTTTTTTATTGTTGCAAATCAACAAAACAGTAGTATATTTGCGCTGCTCAAAGCAAATAACGAATATTAAACAACTGAAATTCAGCCGGTTTAATAAATTTTTAAAAAAAAGTTATTTTTTGGGTTACCTTTTTAGGTTACTGGTATTAAAGATTAAATAAACAAATTTGTTTCAACTAAATAGAAAATTAAAAAAATGAAAAATTTATTCAAATTCGGATTCTTAGGATTAGCTTTAACTGTAGCAGTTGCATCTTGTAACAACGCTGAAACTAAAACTGAAGCTGCTGCTGATTCAATCGCTGACCAAGTAGAAGCTACAACTGATTCAATCGCTGATTCATTAGAAAACGTTGCTGATTCAGTAAAAGCAACTGGTGATTCTATCGCTGATTCTTTGAAAAACGTTCAATAATCCGAACTAAATTAAAAATACTTCAAAAGCCTGTTTTAGAAACAGGCTTTTGTTGTTTTATAACCTTTGGGTTGGTATAGGTCTACGAATTTCTTATTTTTGCCTCACAAAAGATTTTATACCATGACATTATCATCCTTAACTGCCGTTACACCTATCGACGGGAGGTACTACAATAACACCAAAGAGCTTGCTAATTACTTTTCAGAATTTGCGCTGATCAAGTATCGTGTTTTGGTAGAAGTGGAATATTTTATCGCTTTATCAGAATCGGGTATTCCTCAATTAGCACATTTTGATGGTTCGTTGAACGATAAATTGCGTGATATATACCGCAACTTTACGGAAGAGGATGCGCAATGGATAAAGGATACCGAGAAAGTAACTAACCATGACGTTAAGGCCGTGGAATACTTTTTGAAAAATGAATTTGAGAAATTAGGTCTTACGGACTCTTTAGAATTCATCCACTTCGGGTTAACATCACAGGACATTAACAATACCGCTATTCCATTGTCATGGAAAGAGGCTATTCAACAGGTGTACTCGCCGGGCATCAATGAATTGTTGGGCGAATTAAGATTATTGTCTGCAGAATGGAACGAGGTTTCCATGTTAGCACGTACGCATGGTCAGCCGGCCTCTCCTACACGTTTAGGAAAAGAGATCAAGGTTTTTATCGAGCGTATCGAAAGACAATTAGATTTGTTAGCACAGGTTCCCTATTCAGCAAAGTTCGGCGGTGCAACGGGTAACTTCAACGCACACCACGTTGCTTATCCTGCGAACGACTGGGTTGCATTCGGAAACAACTTCGTTAATGAAAAACTTGGTTTAAACCGCTCGCAGACTACTACGCAGATTGAGCACTACGATAACTTTGCTGCAAGTTGCGATAGCCTGAAACGCATCAACAATATCATCATCGACCTATGTCGTGATATCTGGACATATATCTCCATGGATTACTTTAAGCAAAAGATTACTGCTGGACAAATCGGTTCATCAGCTATGCCGCATAAAGTTAATCCAATCGACTTTGAAAATGCAGAAGGCAATTTGGGTATTGCGAATGCAATTTTCGAGCACTTGGCAGCTAAGCTTCCTATTTCCAGACTTCAACGCGATTTAACAGACTCTACGGTATTACGTAATATTGGTGTACCATTCGCACATACGTTAATCGCTTTCAAATCGACATTACGCGGATTGCGCAAGTTGATCTTAAATGAAGCGGCTTTCCAAGCAGACCTAGAGAACAATTGGGCGGTAGTAGCAGAAGCAATTCAAACGATTTTACGTCGCGAGGGGTATCCAAAACCATACGAGGCATTGAAAGATCTGACCCGTACAAATACGCACGTTACGCAAGCAACGATTGCTGAATTTGTAGACAACTTGAATGTTTCTGATGAAATTAAGGCGGAGATCAAAGCAATTTCTCCAAGCAATTACACCGGCGTACAGTTATAAGCTTTTACGCAGTAATGACGCTGTCATTTGCGGAATGAGTTATATTTGTCCATTATTTTAGAACGATTACAACATGGCAACAATAAACGTATATACAGAGAGCACGCCGAACCCATCAACGATGAAGTTTTTGGTGAACAAGCTTTTAATCAACGGAAGCTTAGATTACTCGGATAGAGAGAAGGCGCAGGAGTCGGCTTTTGCACGTGAGTTATTTAAGTTCAATTTCGTAAATGGCGTATTCTTCGCAAGCAACTTCGTAACAGTTACAAAAACTGACGATGCAGAATGGTCGGATATCGAGGCTTTATTAAAAGAATTCGTGAAAGGTGCTGTGGAATCAGAATTGGCGGTAAAGCCAGAAGAACACTCTGAGGATGTAGTTTTCGAAGGATCAGACGTAGAAGTGAAAATACAACAAGTATTGCACGACTATGTACGTCCAGCCGTGGAACAAGACGGTGGAGCAATTGCCTACAAAGCATTCGAGAACGGTGTAGTAACAGTAGAATTGAGAGGATCATGCTCAGGCTGTCCTTCCTCTACGATTACGTTGAAAGCCGGTATCGAAGGTTTGTTGAAACGTATGGTTCCAGAAGTAGAAGAAGTTGTAGCAGAAGCGATGTAATCGCGAATGCAAATAGATAAATTCTCAAAATAAAGATATGAAGGCCAGGAAGATTATCCTGGTCTTTTTTGTTGTAATGGTTTAGATACAAGGTCACGAGATCATCCCCCACCATTAAAAAAGAGCATGGCTATCCCGCCATGCTCTTATATCTAAAGTCTATTTAAACTTACTAGCCAAAGCTGCCAGTTTACTTGCCATATCCGTTTCCGGCGCACGGTTTTCTTTTCGCTCTGTCCGTTTTCTAGGCGCTTTCTCTTCCGTCTTCATGGTCAAGCTGATGCGATTACGTTTTTCATCAACCTCCGTCACAGTAACCATTACAGCTTGCTGTACTTTTACCACTTCGTGCGGATCGCTTACAAAATGATTTGCAAGCTGACTTAAGTGTACCAAACCATCTTGGTGCACACCGATATCGACAAATGCACCGAAGTTGGTAATATTTGTTACGATTCCTGGAAGTTTCATTCCAACGCGTAAATCGCTTACACTATTTACCCCTTCTGTAAAGGAGAAGGCTTCGAACTGCTCACGCGGATCCAGTCCTGGTTTCGCCAATTCGGCAAGAATATCATTCAATGTTGGCAAACCGACCTCATCACTCATGTATTTCTTGAGGTCTAAGCTCTTTCTTAGCTTCTCGTCCTTCATCAGTTCCGGGATGGAAACATTCAGGTCTTTCGCCATTTGTTCTACCAATGCATAGCGCTCTGGGTGAACGGCTGAAGCGTCTAAAGGATGTTCGGCGTTTCTGATGCGAAGGAATCCTGCTGCTTGCTCGAATGCCTTCTCCCCTAAACGTGGAACCTTCTTCAATTCGCGGCGCGAAGTGAATGGGCCGTTCTCTTTGCGGAAGTTAACAATTTGCTGTGCAAGTGCTGGTCCTAAGCCAGAAATATAAGATAGGATTTGCTTAGAAGCTGTATTTAATTCGACACCTACGGCATTTACACATGAAATCACCGTGTCGTCCAATGCAGACTGCAACTTATTCTGATCGACATCATGCTGGTATTGACCAACACCGATAGATTTAGGATCGATTTTTACGAGTTCTGCCAAAGGATCCATCAAACGTCTACCGATAGATACAGCGCCACGCACCGTAACATCCTGATCCGGGAATTCCTCACGTGCGGTCTCGGATGCAGAGTAAATCGATGCACCGCTCTCATTGACCATTACGATAACCACATTCGCTAACTTCATCTTACGAACAAAATCTTCCGTTTCTCGGCCTGCTGTACCATTACCAATAGCAATCGCTTCGACATCGTACTTCGAAACTAGGTGTTTGATTGTCTTTTCAGCTTCCAGGGCAGCATTTGCTCCACTATGTGGATACACTGCTGTATTTTCTAAAAGATTGCCCTGAGCGTCTAAAACTACGGTCTTACAGCCCGTGCGGAAACCAGGGTCTAAAGCTAGTAAGCGCTTTTGACCAAGCGGAGCCGCTAATAACAATTGGCGCACATTATCTGCAAAAACTTTGATAGCTTCCTCATCGGCCTTTTGTCTGGTCAATACGCGAATTTCTGTTTCCATGGATGGTTTCAGAAGACGCTTGTAACTATCCATCATTGCTAATTCCACCTGCTTTGAAGCCTCGTTATTTCCCTTCACAAATTGCTTAGCAATTTTAGGAAGTACATTTTCCTCTGCCACTTCAATATCCAGGTAAAGCAATTCCTCTTTCTCACCGCGGCGCATCGCCAAAACACGATGCGAAGGCGCATCTTTTAAGGACTCAGACCATTCGTAATAGTCTTTGAACTTCAAGGCTGCCTCCTCTTTGCCCGGCACGACACGTGAAACAAATTCGCCTTTATTCAAAAATACCTGACGGGTATTTGCTCTTACTTCTGCATCCTCAGCAATTTGCTCGGCTATGATATCTCTAGCACCTGCCAATGCTTCTTCTAGGGAAGAAACACCTTTCTCTTCATCGAGATAGGCAGCAGCTTCATTTTCTACGTCAATATTATTTTGAGCTAAAATTAGCTCTGCTAAAGGTGCAAGTCCCTTTTCGCGAGCTACCGAAGCACGCGTTTTGCGCTTAGGTTTGTATGGCAGATAAATATCTTCCAATATCGCCATTGTCTCGGCGTCTTTTACTTGCTCTTCTAAGGCAGGTGTTAACTTGCCCTGATCAGTAATAGATTTTAAGACAGCTTCCTTGCGTTTATCTAAATCACGTAGCTGTTGAATTCTATCGCGAATAGCAGTAATCTGCACCTCATCAAGACTGCCCGTCAACTCTTTTCTGTAACGAGAAATAAACGGGATGGTCGCGCCCTCATCCAATAATGCGATTGTTGTACGAACTTGTTTCTCAGCAAGAGATAATTCTTGCGAAACGATCATTTCGTGTGATGTCATCATAAAAATTAAAATGAAAAACAAAGCTGTTGAAGGATTTCAACAGCTTAGGCATATAATAAAATAATATTGTTAGGCATTTTTTGTAGGCTCTTCTTTCGAAGGATTATTATCAGTGGAAGGAGTATCCTCTGTATTCGTCTCAGAAGCTTCATCTGAAGGTGTTTCTGGACTATCATTATTTGCAAAATGATCATTATAGCCATAGCTGTAATAATCATCAGCAGTAGGTGTTTGATAAGGCTGATGCTCGTATGTACCCGATGGCGCTGTAAATTGAGGCGCTTTCTTCTCTTTCTTCGCTAGTTCTTCGCCGTTCTCTCCAGACGCCTCGCTGGTCTCCTCAGGCTTCTGCTCCGCCACGCGCGTCTCAGGCTCCTTCTCTATATCAGCTTTAACATCCTCTATCTCCTTTTCAAAATTATTGATCTGATCGGATATCTCGCGCTTAATCCCTTCTGAGGCATCTTTAAACTCACGGATTCCACGTCCCAACCCTCTAGCTAACTCTGGCAATTTCTTACCACCAAACAACAACAAGGCCACCAAAACGATCAACATCATCTCTTGAGTACCTATGTTCAAAAACGCTAAATTCATCTCTATTCCTTTTTCTAGTAGAAAGCTAAGGTAAGTTTATTATCGTTTTATATCAATATCTCGCTGTAATTATTTCGAAACAAAATCAAGGGAAAGAAGGAAAAAATAAGGGAGAGATTGGGATATAAACAAAGATAGCCTCCCGATGAGGAGGCTATCTGAATTCATATATTAAGTTTAAAACCTTATTGTGTACAAGAAATCTTGGCCTTTCCATAACCACGTCCGATGACAATGGTATTGTTGGAAACTTTCTGGTTGATTTCGATCACGTTATTTCCTGTAGCATTCCACACAATAGCGGGGTTAAATCGAGCCTTATTTCTTAACCGTAATTGTACCAACGGCCCATTACTGCTCTTACTTCCCAATATGGAGATTGCACCAGTTTTACTGATTGACACGCGAATAATCGGTGTAGCATAAGATGTAGCTTTTAAATCCCAAATCGGTGGGATTTTCCATTTGTTCCAGTTCGCTGACCCACTTTTATCCGAGTACTCCGAACCATCGATAAACTCAATATTTCTAGTGATAATCCCTTCATTATTTGCGGTATTATTGTACGTTTGGAATTGTATCTGTTGCTCGTCCTCATCTAATACCATCCATTGCCCGTTGATCTTCATGTTAAAGGCATTGTCTAACTGAAGGAAATCAAATGTAAAACCATAGTTTGATGCAGGTGCTGTGAATGATTTTGTTAACAATTGTCCATTTGGAATCGTTTTTCCATCAGGACCAATTACGCCCGTCTGATTACTATTTTCCTTATAATTCCAATTTAAAACGTCGTCTGCTATTTTTACTTCCTGTGTACATGTTCTGAACTTCAGAATTAGATTATACTTGTGTCCTGGAGTAACTTTGATATTCGGAACGGAGTAGTTTGTTTTGGATTCATCGTCCATGGCAAAGGTTCCAAAGCTCAAACTCTTATCGGTAGCAGCCGGATTAATTACTAATGTGGAATGGCTTGTAACGGTTCTTAAACCCGCTCCAAGGTCTGGAAAAGAAACTGGCGCCGAACCATAGTTTTGATTATTGTAGGAGATACCACCCGTAGCAAATTTATAGTTAGCACTGCTGCTCACATTATTAAATTTAACGTTGCCTAAGGCTGTTATGAAACCATTCATATTACTTCCCATTTCAATCGTCGTCGTAATCAAGCTAAATTTATGTTTCATAACCACGTCAAGTCTGTTCGTACCGTAAACCAACGTTTTATTCTTAAGCACATAAACCATCAAATCTTGGTTTACATTTGTCAGCTGTACATTATCGAATGTCTTTACACCACTTTCGTAAGTTACCGTAGCGGGTTCGGTTGTTGTGCTACCGAAAGAATACACAATAAAACTGTAGGTTTTACCAGCGTCCAACTTCATACTATCTTGGATAGCTTCACTTCCGTGCACATAGGCACGTTCCGTTACATAATTTCCATTATTATCAAAGGCAATCATACGATAATGGGTTCCTATCGCAATTCTATTGATTTGAGAAACAGCTGCTGCTTTGATCCCGCCGCCGCTTCCCGATCCTGGACGATTCAATTTCATATCCTCCAATTTCGTATCGATCAATTGTACGTCGACCATATGTTCCCCAAACTTCATGGTCGTATCGCTTACAACAGGATTGATAGCCGTTGCTCTAGTGCTCGCCCTGGTTTCAAATTGAGAATCGTCTCCTGCAAGAAAATCTTCGGATAGATTAAGTTCTATAAATGCTTTTCCAGGTTCAATATTTTCATTGATAACATCCTTTTGGCAAGATGAAATCCCGAAAGCTAGAAACGCGATGACGCTTAGAAATAGTGTTTTATTTATTTTATTCATGTTTTTCCTGTTTTAATGTGATAGAATTACCAGTCAAGCGTTCTTACGTCATCATCGTCTTTCATCCATTCTTCTTGAACCACATGGTCCCTGTTCTCAGGACGAACTACAGCTGAGCCAGCAGCAATATCCGATTCCATCTCGACGTATGTAACCCGGATAACAGGAGTTAGGTAGGTGTTTTTCATTTTTACTTAATAGTTTAAAAGGAAAGATACGTGCGAGTTCAGATATAACTTTTGAATCAACTTTTCTCGAAAAAAAGGCACCTAAAAATTAATTAGTGAAATCTCTTAGTGACGTAAATTTCATTAATAGTGTGTTGTGTGTGTTGTTGATAGAGATCAAGAACAATGCAAAAGTACAAATCTTCGGGTCTTTGAGATAGTATTTTAGCCTATGGAAAGCGCTATTGAAAAAGTTGTAGAACATCTACTACGATAGTTACCAAAATATCCCAATAGAGGGCAAATAGGGGCTGTTGTTCATTTAAAGAAGGTAGACAAAGGTAACCTCGCTTTTCCAGAAAAAGTAGATTAATTACGACAGTGATTTCCTACCGACTATAGCGGATAGAAAAAATTCGACTAATATTATCGAAACTAAAAGATAACGTCAGCAAGACATTTTTCCCCAAATACTCTTTGTACCTTTGCGGTTCTTATTATTTGCAGATATGTTCCAAAAGTACAAAGCCAACAAAATGTATTACCTAAGCAGCATGGCATTGGCAGGCCCTGTTGTTATTTCTCAGCTAGGACACACCCTCGTACAAACAGCCGACACGATTATTGTCGGACAATTTGCCGGCACGATTTCCCTGGCAGCTGTATCGCTTGTACACTCTGTCTTCATGGTTGTCTTAGTCATTGGATTGGGGATAGCATATGGATTGACTCCGCTCATCGCACAAGAAAACGGTCGCTCGAACTATCAGGAATGTGCAAAGTTGCTATCCAATAGTTTTTGGCTAAACTTTATTTCAGCCATTTTACTCTTCTTGTTTGTGTACTTCGGTTCCATGTATGCGATGCAGCATGCCGATCAAGATCCGTTGGTCGTTGAAACCGCGAAGCCCTATCTGTTGATTCTGAGTTTGTCCATCCTTCCCTTGATGATGTTTAACACCTTCAAGCAATTTGCCGAAGGCTTAGGCTTTACGAAACAGGCGATGAATATTACCATCTGGGGAAATGTACTGAACGTGATCCTTGCGGTAATTCTAGTAAAAGGGATGTTCGGCATCAAACCTATGGGTGTTGCCGGTGTGGGTATTGCGACCCTAGTCGATCGCATACTGATGATGATCGTAATGGCATGGTATGTACTCAAGTCGAGCAATTTCAAGCACTATATACAACATTTCTCTATCCGCTTCATCGATTCGGATCGCATGAAAAAGATTCTTAAAATAGGAGCTCCTGTAGCCATGCAATATGTGTTTGAAATCGGGGCATTTGCTGGCGCTGCATTAATTGCAGGTAAGATCGGGGCATTAGAACAAGCAGCACATCAAACAGCGATTACACTTGCTGCAATGACCTATATGATGGCTAGCGGAATAGCCTCGGCTGCCACCATCAAAGTCGGCAATAGCTATGGCAACAAGAACTTCTTCCGATTAGAAAAATTCGCAACGGTATCCTATCATTTGGTACTGGTCTTTATGATTGTTTGTGCTATTATATTCGCGGTGTTCAACCAATATCTTCCTTACATCATTTCTAAAGATGCAGAGGTGATAGCGCTCGCAGCACAGTTACTGATCATCGCTGGAATGTTCCAATTATTCGATGGAACGCAAGTGGTTGGATTAGGTATCCTTCGTGGAATGGGCGACGTCAATATTCCGACATTTATCACATTCTTCGCTTACTGGATCGTAGGATTACCAATCGCATATTTCCTAGGCGTAAAAACTGGCGTTGGAGTTAAAGGTATCTGGTATGGATTAACACTAGGTCTTTTGACGTCCTCTATTCTATTGTACTTCCGTTATAAACATATTATCAAAAAGCGGGAAAAGGACATGGGAACTAGCTCAATTAACGCGAATCACTAATCCGTTGGACTTGGGTTAACCCAAATCACAAAATAAGAAAGGCGTCATGTAAAGTACTTTTAATAGCACTTACATGACGCCTTTAATATTCTAAGATCTTAGGTCTAAGATCTAATGTCTATTCTAAACCACTCGGTTAATATCCCAGTTCTCTAGATAATCCGCTACTCGACGAATGAATTGTCCACCTAGGGCCCCGTCAATGACACGGTGATCATAGGACATGGAAAGATACATCATATGTCTAATTGCAATCACATCACCTTGTTCTGTTTCTAAAACCGCCGGTTTCTTCTTGATGGTACCCACAGCAAGGATTGCAGCTTGCGGTTGATTGATGATCGGCATCCCGAGGATATTACCGAATGCACCGATATTAGTGAAGGTAAATGTTCCTCCTTGAGTGTCATCTGGTTTCAGCTTATTACCTCTCGCACGGTTTGCAAGATCGTTTACCGAACGACTGATTCCAGACAAACTCAACTGATCTACATTCTTAATAACAGGTACAATTAAGTTTCCTGTCGGAAGAGCTGCTGCCATACCAATGTTGATATTCTTCTTGCGAATGATATTATAACCATCCACCGAAACATTAATCATTGGGAAGTCTTTTATCGCTTTTGCAATGGCTTCGATTATAAGCGGCGTAAAGGTGATATTCTCGCCCTCACGTTTCTTGTATTCATCCTTTACTTTATTTCGCCAGTTGACTAGGCCAGTGACGTCTGCTTCTACTACCGAGAAAACATGCGGTGAAGTCTTAACACTGTTGACCATGTGGTCAGATATCAGACGGCGCATGCGGTCCATTTCTATGATCTCATCTCCGTTGCTAGCTTTCACCACTTGAGCCGGAGCAGTTTGTGTATTTGCAGTCTGAGATGCACGAGCTGCTACGGCTGAACGAGTCTCTTCCGCAGGCTTAGCATACTCAACAGGCGCAGCTTGGCTCTGACCTGTATTCGTACGTTGTTGAATAAACTTCAATACATCCTCTTTCGTTACGCGGCCTTCGGCACCTGTACCCGGAATAGTGTCCAATTCAGCTTGACTGATTCCTTCGTGCTGTGCAATATTTCTCACTAAGGGAGAATAAAAACGGATACCATGTTGCATAGGTTCGCCGTGCAAGGTATCATGATTTTTAGACTGTTCAACTTGGGCAATACCTGGGATTGGTTCTTCGGTATTTGAATTAGCTTCCGCCAATTCTTCATCGGTTGGCTGAGGAATCTCGGTTGATATTGCTTCTGCTACATGATTGGTCTCAGGAGCATCGTCTTCATCATCGCCATCCACCTCTATCAAGGCAATCGCATCCCCTACCTGTACTACTTGATTCTCTTCGAACAATCGCTCTTTCAATCTGCCTGATACCGGCGAAGGAACCTCAGAATCAACTTTATCCGTGGCAATTTCTGCAACGGCGTCGTCTTCATTGATTTGATCTCCAACTTGTTTTAACCAATTGGTCAACGTAGCTTCAGATACGCTTTCGCCCATTTTTGGGAGTAAAAGTTTATAAATAGCCATCTATTATTATTTCGATTGTTTGAAATACTAAGTTAATTATTAATACTCAACTAACAAGTAAACAAAATTAAATATTTTGTAACTTAAAATATTAGGAATATAATTTTGTTAAAAGCCTTTTTCTTTTTGAAATAGATTCCATAACATCAGAAGTGCTTGAGAGGTGGTTCTTTCGATATTCAACACACGGTCTTGGTGAAACTGGAACAACTTTGTTTTCACTTCCGAGCGGCCAGCTATCGCAACCCATACGGTTCCTACAGGCTTGTCCGGAGTTCCGCCACCTGGTCCTGCAATTCCAGTGGTCGCAATGGCGTAGGTCGTACCTAGCTGCTTTTGCGCACCTTTTGCCATTTGAATTGCTGTCTCTTCGCTAACTGCTCCGTAGGCTTCTAGTGTTGCGTGTTCCACATGCAACAAAGCTTCTTTCACTTGGTTTGCATAGGCTACTATGCCGCCAATAAACATTTCGCTAGCACCTGATACTTCGGTAATCTGCTTAGCCACATTGCCTCCTGTGCAGCTCTCTGCGGTAGCTAAAGTCGCTTTAGAATCGACAAATGAACGAACGATTACCTCCTCGAAACTCAGGTCTTCACGAGCGACGACCGCATCGCCAATCCGATCTGCAAGCAGATCAGCATAATGAGCTACATCTTTCTCCAATGCGTCTAAGTCGCGTCCGGATGCCGAAACGCGCAAGCGTACAAGGCCAATCTTTGGAAGATAGGCAAGGTGTAAATGTGCTGGAAAAGAATCTTCGATATCAGCGATCTGTGTTGCTAAATGTGACTCTCCGATTCCTACCGTTAGGATGTAGCGAATAGCTATTTTCTCCTCGCTCTTGAACTCCTTAAGCTTGGGTAAAACACGATGAGTCATTAAATTTTTCATCTCGAACGGAACGCCCGGCAAGAACACAAATACTTTTTCCTCATGCGACACCCAAATCCCGGGCGCTGTCCCCCAATCGTTGAATAAGACTTCTCCGTTCGCTAGAACGTCCGCTTGCCCATGGTTGATGTCGGGCATGGTACGATTCATGCGCGCAAATATTCCGCGTACATGATCCAAGACGGCCTCATTACGGACCAAGCTAGTGTTAAAGAATTTCGCAGCAGTAAACTTAGTCACATCATCCTTTGTGGGGCCTAATCCGCCCGTACAGATAATCAGATCGGCACGCTTGGAAGCATTGTGCAAAGCTTCAAGAATATGCTCCTCGCGGTCAGAAATGGAAGTAATTTGCTCTATTTGGATTTGCAAGGACAATAAGGCTTGTGCCATCCATGCCGAATTGGTATCGACAATTTGCCCTAGCAAAATTTCATCACCAATGGTAATAATTTCTGCTTTCATGGCATATTTGGTTATATGCTTGTTAATAGGTAAAGTGACTGTTGCGCTTGGTTAGTTTCAAATCCTGAAGGATAGAAGCCTTGGCTCTGATCGTCACGTTAAAACTCTTATATCGTCCAAATGGCACCCAGCCAACGGACATATCCCAACAATGGAGATCACGATAAATACTGATTTGCGACATCGAAGACTCCATCCGTACAAAGTCAAAGCCGGTATTGAACTGCACTTTCCATTTCGGTGTCATATTGAAATCACCATGTAGGTTGACTGTACTCGTAATATTCGGTTTCATCTCCTTCAATTCCGAATCAAAAACTGATGCGTAGTTGAAACTGAAGGAACCTGATAGATTCCATGGAATATTAAAATCTACAAAGGCGTTCGGATCCGTACTGATACGAGCTAGCGCTTGTGTCTGCTCGTCGGTCATTGCCGGCATACTGTTTCTCAGGGAATCGATATTATCATTTCTGCTCTTCGACGCTTTAGGATTAAAGCTATAGTCGAACGATAAGCCAAAGTTCGTCAGGCGTGCTAGTTGACCATCCTTCACTGCAAAGCGGTCGATACGTCGTCCTGAGAATTTATCATAGCTATAGGGATCGAAACTACCGTTAAAATTGATATTGATTTTCTGGTCGAAAAGCGATGTCCTTCCGGAGAAGCTGATAGGTGACAATTTGAGTGAGTCGGCAACAGCATTGTAGTTACCACTAAAAGTCAAACCTTGAATAATTGGAATTTTCTTGATACCAGTACCTGTCGAGTCTTTGTCGTCTCGTATTTTCGCTTCTAAGGTGTTGTCGATAGAAAACCCTATACCCATCGATTTACCCTGAGACGGTGTTCCATACACTGCATTTTCAAAAATAGAATAACGTCTGTATGCACCGTTATGATCAACAAAATCCTTGTAAAAGCCGTAGCGTTCCGCACCAAAATCAGGTCTGTAGTTGACATTGATGGAAGGCGTCATGACATGTCGCATGGCCTCAATCTTGCCAATCCCTCGCTTGAAATTTCCATAAATCTTGGTCGATAAACCACTAGAAATGTTGTAATCATACGCACGTTTGAAGCCTTGAATCGTATCCTTGACAGTTGAGTAACCGTTGATCTCGTTTAATAGTTTGTTCTCGACAGATTGGAAATACCAGCGCTCAGTATAGTTCATCGAGGTATTGAACTGGAAGTACTTCAATACGTTTAAGCTTAAACTTACTGGAATGTTATGTTGGAAACCATTCGTAAATTGGTTTAAGAAGTTCCCTTTGAAAAGAATAGAGTCTTTCGTATTTACGAAGTTTCTTCCTTGCAAGCTATACCCTACAGTAATGCGTTGATACCATTTCTGCTCACCTATACGATTTTTAGAATCGAAAGGATTGAATGTAGAAACGTTCAAACTGATTTGAGGAAGTTCCAAACGAATATCTCCATTACGCATATCCTGCTCATGGCGTAAGCTGGAAGTGAAATTCACTTTCCCATCCGCAAATACTTTACCGTATGCGATCGAAGATCCCATGCGGTTGTTCGTAATCTGATTGATATCGTAGGTACTGTTGGCTGCTGTATTTCTGAAATAGGAGGTCGTACCGAAGTTAACTGACGCTGTAAAAGACGTTCCAGGATTAGCTTCCTGACGTTGGGTATGGTTCCAAGTGACGTTGAAGTCTTTATTTCTTCCGAAACTCGGCGTACCTTCTACCCCGGTTACCGTCGATCCATAGCGTAGAGCAAAGTTACCATTGAATTTGTAGTTAACTAAGTATTGTGTCCGCATGCTCGCCTCCCAAGAACCCTTAGAATATAAGTTCCCACGGAATTCGGTATCCCAGTAATCGTTGAACGTTAGGTACCAACCTAGGTCGCGCATCGAGAACCCTCTTGCGGCATCTTCCCCGAAAGAAGGGAATAAAAACCCAGAGCTCTTCTTATCTTGTTTTGGGAAGAAGCCAAATGGGATGGCAAGGAACTTTAAAGGAATATTTTCAACGACCAAATAGGAAGGTCCGGCAATAATCTGTTTCTCTGTGATGACACCCTTCGTAATCTGAATACCAAAGTGGGTATGCGGATACGGCAAATTACAAGTACTATATAGACCTTGATAAATCGAGGTTTCATCGTAAATATTCTTTCGCACCTCGCGGGCCTGGATAAAACCACCGTCCACCTCCGTCATTACCCCGAAAGTCTTCGGAATCTGACTTTTGTAGTTATATAGCAAGGAGTCTACCGCAATTGGCGCTTCGCCCGGCATGATCACGACCGGTCGACCGACATATTTCCCATTATGGTCAACAACACCGGAGGCAAACAACACATTGGTATTTCGATCCAAGCGGATATAGTCGGCCGCTAATTCAAAACCTTGGTATTTTACCTTCGCTCCTTTAAATAAGTGGAGAATATTCTTACTTACTTCATTCCAAGACGAGTCATTAGCTACAATACTAACCGTAGTCTCTAGGCCTGAACTATCCTGCATGACTACAGTATCCTGACCAGTGACCTCACGGAAGTTATTTTTCGCGCTATCTTGTGTTATTAAAGTCGAATCTTGTAGCTTTTTTGTGGTATCTTGTGTAACGGGAGGACGTCTCAATGTAGTTTCTTCCTGTGCCTGCAATGAGGCCACTCCGGCTAAAAGGAAAAACAGGATATGGAAAAAACAACTTAAAGCCTTCAAAATGAATTATGAATGTTATTTTTGTGCTAATTTTAAACTCTTGATGGCAAAAATAGTCAAAAATCTATTACATATATGAGGTTTTCGACAATCTTAATCATATTTAACAATTTGTGAGTTTGAAACGCGTTGATAGATATAATAATTTGAAAATAGTGATGAATCTTAGGAAATCAACCAAATTAGTCTTAGCAATTATCGGAATTGCAGCCCCCCTATTTTTAATTGGAAATTATTCAGGTTATTCCAAGTCTGATGTTACCCCACAGGTACAGACTAACAATAAAACTTTTAAGTTAGTCGTTATTGACCCAGGGCATGGCGGAAAACTTCCCGGTGCTTATGGAAAGATATCCGCTGAAAAGGACATTGTATTGCAAGTTGCAAAGAAATTAAAGGACTCTATTGAAAAGAACATTCCCGGTGTTAAAGCTATTTTGACCCGTGAAACGGATATTGACGTTCCATTTCATGAACGCTCTAATATTGCCAACCGCAATCATGCCGATTTATTTATCTCCATCCATTGCAACTCAGCAAACTCCGACCAGCGCGTAAAAGGGAAGAATGGTCGTTATACGACTCGTACGATCTATCGCCCCGGAGTGAGCGGCACAGAGACGTTTGTATGTGGTTATAATAGGCTTCAACGTGGCGAGTCGGACGTAGCAACACGAGAAAACGCCGATATCTTGATGGAGGACAACTATCAGGAAAAATACAATGGTTTCGACCCGAACGATCCTTCCTCTTACATCATCTTCTCGTTATTGAAAAGAACATATCGAGAAAAAAGCATTAAGTTTGCAACGTATGTTCAAAATGAGTACGTCAGCAAAGGACGTGCGAACCGCGGCGTACAAGAATTATCACTAGCTGTTTTAGCTGGCGCAAGTATGCCGGCTGTCCTTACTGAAATTGGCTTTATTAGTAACCCTGATGAGGAAAACTACATGTTATCTTCTGTAGGTCAAGGTGAAATAGTAACCAACTTAGTAGATGCCATCAAGCGGTACAAACATGGACACGAAGCGATCGCACAACGTTAGTTTTAAACAGAAAAAGCAAAAGAAGATTATTTTATTTTGAAAGACACAATCAAGAACAATCAATTTTGGACAAAGGGAATGCAGTTAGCACTTTGTCTTGTTGTATTAGCCTTAGCAAGTTTTAAACCCGCCGACGACCAAGGTCAAAACGGTGGAAACAAAAAAATAAAAACAATAGTGCTTGACCCTGGGCATGGAGGAAATGACTCCGGAGCCGTAGGAAGACAGTCAAAAGAAAAAGACATCGCCCTTCAGGTTGCTTTGAAACTAGGAAAGAAAATCCAAAAAGATCTACCAGGAGTTAAAGTAGTGTACACACGCACTACAGATGTTTACCCAAAATTATATGAACGCCCGGCCCTCGCCAATAAACACCATGCTGACTTATTTATCTCTATACACTGTAACTCCGGAGGTGCATCTACTCGCCGCGTAAAAAACAGTAGAGGTCGTTATGTGACGCAAAGAGTGCTGAATACCTCGGCTAAAGGAACCGAAACTTTGGTACTCGGTTTTAGCCGTACCGGTGATCAAGATGTTGCGATCCGTGAGAATGCTTCTATCCTATTGGAGGATAACTACGAACAGAACTATGGTGGTTTTGACCCGAAAGACCCATCCTCTTATATCGTATTTTCGTTAATGAAACGTAAATTTAGAGAGCAAAGCATCAGATTGGCATCTTATATGCAGGATCAATTTGCGGGATCAAGTCGTGTTGATCGCGGAGTGAAGGAGCAGTCATTAGCAGTATTAGCAACAGCAGGGATGCCGGCGGTATTAACCGAAATCGGCTTTATCTCTAACCCTGACGAAGAACGCTTTATGATGTCTGCAGCTGGTCAAGAATCCATAGTCAACGACTTGTTCAATGCCATAAATACCTATAGAAAAAACGTAGAAAGATAAACTTTTTCTTAAATTGGGGATTATATAGGAGAGTAGAATAACTTAATTAAGAATATTTTGAAGATATCTAACGAAACCAAGGTCGGCGCATTAACCAGTATTGCCATTGCAATTTTATTTATCGGCTATAGTTTTTTAAAGGGCAACAACGTCTTTAGTAGCGAAAACACATTTTATACCGAATACGACAATGTAGACGGATTAGCGGTTTCAAAACCGGTGCTCGTATCTGGATTTCAAATTGGGCGTGTATCAAAATTAACGTTGCAGCCGAATGGCAAAATCCGCACGGAGTTTAAGATCAACAACGATTATGATATCCCTTCGAACACCGTAGCGAGAATTGTAAGTGCTGATTTATTAGGTAGTAAGGCTATTGTTTTCGAACTTGGCAACAGCACAACGATGGCCAGAAGTGGCGACCCCCTTTTATCAGATGTTCAGGCAAACCTGATGGAGAAGGTAGAGCCTTTGCAAAAGAAAATCGAAAACCTGGTGGAAAAACTAGACTCGGTATTGTCTGGAGTGAACTCCGTATTAGATGATGGTTTCCAACGCGATTTCAAAAGCAGTGTGCATAGTATTTCCGTGTCACTGAAAAACCTGGAGAAAATTACCAGCGATGTTGATGGCTTAATGGGTTCTGAGAAGAACAGATTGGCAAACATCATGGCTAACTTAGAGTCTATCACCAACAACTTCAAGAACAATAACGCGAAGATCAACAACATCCTTGGCAACTTAGATAGTCTATCCTCAGATCTTTCGAAAACTGAAATTAAAGCAACTATCGACAATGCGAATCAAGCGATGCGCGATGTACAGGCTATCACCAATAAAATCAACTCTGGAGAAGGTTCTATCGGCTTGTTAATCCACGACGAGAAGCTGTATAACAACCTGAATAACGCATCGAAAAGCTTAGATGAGTTGGTGAATGATTTGAAGACCAACCCTGGTAAATACTTGAAGATATCCATCTTCGGTAAGAAGGACACGAAATAGTATAAAGCGCGGCAAAGTTCAGAACATAGCCTCACTTTATTGCAAATAAGAAGAAGGTGTCTAAAAAG
>NZ_DKLH01000013.1:1604-33000 GCF_002455685.1 Sphingobacterium sp. UBA6645 | reverse complement strand
AATCGGAAAGATTTTGTTCGTGCTTGTTGATGTAAGATAAGAAATCTTTCATGTTTCCATTGAATCGCGGATAGGGATAAAAGTTCTTTCGGCCCTTAAAACTTACAAAACAGAAAAAACGAAGAGCCCCATCAACTAATGGGGCTCTTCATGTAACACGCGCAGGGTAAAATTACTTGTTACTCTGCTGTATGATAAAGATCTTCGAACTCTTTTTTATATTTTTCGAGAATTACCTTTCTTTTCATTTTCAAAGTAGGAGTCAATTCTCCATCTTCAATTGTAAATTCATTTGCTAGAATAATCGGGCGCTTAATCTGCTCCCAATTTCCGAAATGTTTATTCGCCAATTGTACTTCTTTATTGATTTTTCTGACCACCTTATCCTGTTTCAAGAACTGATCTTTCGGCAGATCACGTAGCTCTGGTGCTTCAGATTTACTCCAGTCTATCAAATGCGCATAATTCGGAACGATATAGGCCGAAGCGAATTTCTGTCCATCACCTATTACCATAGCTTGTTCGATGTAGTTTGATTCTAACAGCTTCTTTTCGATCGGCTGTGGGATTACGTACTTACCGCCGGAAATCTTGAACATTTCCTTTTTACGATCGATGATCTTTAAGAAACGACCCTCTTCCCAAGTTCCGATATCACCGGTATGCAACCAGCCATTGATAATCGTCTTATCTGTCTCTTCTTTATTTTTGTAATAGCCCTGCATAACGTTAGGACCTTTCACTAGGATTTCACCATCTTCGGCTAGCTTAATTTCCACATATTTTACAGGAAGACCTACGGTGCCCACACGGGTTCCTTTGATATAGTGATTCACAGAAATCAGTGGAGAGGCTTCGGTCATTCCATAGCCCTCATATAGGGGGATGCCTGCGGCTAAAAATACACGCGCAAGCTTGGCTTGTAGAGAGGCACTGCCCGACGCTACAGTCATCAACTGGCCGCCTAATGCTTCATACCATTTATCTAAAACTAACTTCTTAGCAAGTTTCAGTTTGATATTATATCCAAAGCTTCTTTTCTTTGGGTCTGGATCATAATCTTCCGCAACTTTTACCGCCCAATCGAAGATATTACGCTTCATGCCGGTCAGCTCAAGGCCTGTTTTCATGATCTTTTCATAGACTTTCTCAAGAATTCTAGGCACGGCTGTCATGATATGTGGCTGCACTTCCTTAATGTTCTGGCCTATTTTGTCTAATGATTCCGCAATATGAGTTGTAATACCGATATAGAGATAGGTATAGATGACCATACGCTCATAGGCATGGCAGGGAGGAAGAAAGGTAAGGGAGCGATGGTATGCCTGGCACGGAGTAATTTCACGAGCGGCTTCCACGTTGGCCATGATGTTGTTATGCGTTAGCATCACACCCTTAGGTTTGCCGGTCGTTCCTGATGTATAAATCAGAGTCGCAAGATCTTCTGGTTTTACAGCATCGCGAAGGAGCTCTAATTGTTCGTCAGAAATCTTTTCTCCTAGGGTCTTCAGTTCGTCCCAATGCCTAACATTCTCCTGTTTCTCCATCGCAAACACGTATTTTAAGGTGTAGATGGAGTCTTTTAATGAGAGAATTCGATTATAAAGGGATTTGTTGCTTACGATACAAAGTTTGATCTCTGCATCGTTGAAGATGAATTGATAATCAGCATCCGTGATATTAGGGTAAATGGCAACGGTTACTGCACCAATCTGCTGAATCGCAAAGTCTACAATATGCCATTCCACACTACTATCCGCAATAAGGCCTACTTTTTCACTTGGCTTAACGCCTAATTCAATAAGCCCCTTAGCGATTGCATTTACTTCCGTTAAAAATTGTTCGGTTTTTATTGGCTTCCATTCACCTTCCTTTTTATGCGAGAAAATATCAAGGTTTGGAAATAGTTCGACCTGTCTAAACGCTAGATCGAACAGTCTAAGTTTTTCATCCATTTCAATTCAAATTACCAGTCTTTTTTAGGGACTGACTTCCTCCTCATTTAAACATCGACTAAGAGGAGAAGTTTGCAAAAATAAAAAAATGTTGGTTTATAAAGGGTTGAATTTTATGAAATTGTTAAGTTTTCAATTAAAACGATTGTAAGGATAATCCTGCCTGACATTTAACTCGTTTGTTTTTAGACCAACTAATATTCGTTGTGATTAACAATTAAAATAATTATGTTTGTTAAAACGGTTATAAATGAATCATTATGATAATCCGGTAGTTGCTCAGCTACCTAAGCATTTGTTAAAATACATTGTTCCGCAAGACTATTCCAGATATACAGCGATTGACCAGGCGGTATGGCGCTATGTTATGCGCCAGAACTACGCTTATTTGCGTAAGATAGCTTACTACCCATACATACCAGGGTTGACGAAGGCAGGCCTTAGCATTGAGGAAGTTCCGAACCTGCAGTCGATGAACGATGCGTTGAAAAAAATAGGTTGGGGAGCCGTCACTGTTGATGGATTTATTCCGCCTTCGGCATTCATGGAGTTTCAAGCACATCGTGTTTTGGTGATTGCGGCGGATATCCGTAGTATAGATCATATCTCTTATACGCCAGCTCCAGATATCATCCATGAGTCTTCTGGGCATGCGCCAATTATCGGAGAGCCGGAATATGCCGACTATCTGCAGTATTTCGGATCCGTCGGTACCAAAGCTTTAAGTTCTGGGAAAGACATGGAACTGTATGAGGCGATTCGAGAGTTATCCATCGTGAAAGAGAAGGAAGGGGCCTCGCAGGAAGAAATTGATGCTGCAGAGTCTAAGTTTGAGGCAATCTCGAAAAATATGGGCGAGCCTTCGGAGATGGCTTTATTAAGTCGCTTACATTGGTGGACAGTGGAGTATGGCTTGATAGGAACCCTGGAAGAGCCAAAAATATATGGAGCGGGCTTACTTTCTTCAATCGGTGAAAGCGCGAATTGTATGCGCCCGGAAGTGAGTAAGCTTCCTTATACTATAGATGCGATCAATTATGCATATGATATTACGCAGCCTCAACCCCAATTGTTTGTAACAGCAGATTTTCATCAGGTTTACGATGTATTAGATGAATTTGCGAATCAAATGGCTTTCCGCGTAGGCGGGAAAGAGAGCGTTGATAAAGCGATCGATAGCCGCACGGTTTGTACCGTGGTATATAGTTCCGGACTGCAGGTTTCGGGCGTATTTGTAGATTTCGCTGATAGTAAAGAACTCATTGGCGTAAAGACGAGCAGTCCCACTTCATTGGCGTTCGAGGACAAGCAGCTAGAGGGGCACGGGAAGAATTATCATAAAGATGGTTTTAGCTCGCCTGTAGGTCTATTAAAAGGGATTTCTAAACCTTTAGAAGACTTTTCGGTACACGAGTTAAGCGAACTCGGAATAGTTCAAGGAAAGCCTGCTGAGTTACATTTTGAATCAGGATTAGAGGTACGCGGCCTTGTTGATGCGCTGACTTTTCGGAATGACCGATTATTGATAATTTCGTTCAGCGATTGTACGGTGAAGGATGCATCGGGCAAAGTTTATTTTCAACCCGAATGGGGAACTTATGATATGGCCGTCGGTCATAAAATAGTGTCTGTTTTTGCTGGTGCCGCAGATAAGGATGCCTATGAAGGTGCAGGGACCGGTACAGGTGAGCCAATTGCTGCAGGCGTCTATTCGGACCGCGTTAAAGCTTTGCAAGAGGTATATCAGTCTATTCGCGATGTGCGCGAAGCGGAAGGTGATGTGGATACCTTGGTCAAGAAATTGGCAGGTTTAGATGCGAATTTTTCGGATACCTGGTTAGCAGCGATGGAGATTTTAGAAATCGCTTTAGATCGCGAAAAACAAGACTTGGCAATAGATGCAGAAGGCTATTTGAGGATGATGAAAACAAAACATCCTGAATTAGATAAACTTATTCAGGATGGTATACGCTTGGCGAAAGACAGGAATATCAGTCTGACGTTATGCCAGTAATAATACCTGCCAAGCGAAGTCTATTTCGTCTTGGTCAAGAAGCTGGGCTGCATATCGATGCAGCTCATTTGTTAATTGAACCTTATCATTTTCCCACATGGTTAGCAATTGCTGCACGTGAGAATCATTTCTTGCCAGATCAGTTTCCTCTGGAAGTGCTTCGATATTCGCTAAAAGACCTAGTTGATTGCCCGTTAATATGCTGGAAAGTCTGATGTGTTCGGGTAGCTGGTCCACGCCGATTCCAAGTTTCCTCAATGGTTTTGGTACTTCGAACAGGTTTTCTTCGGTTACCCGACAATACCAATCTCCGCCCAAGCGCGCAACAAGATCCAGATCTGCCTGGTTGACTAGATCATTCTCGTCAAGAAGATGGCTTTTTACATGCATGCAAACGACTTCGGCGATAACTAAATTGCCGGCTCCACCGTCCTCTGCCAGCGGGATGACTTGGCGTACTTTGCATTCCAACTGTATCGGCGATTCCGCGACACGCGGTGGTTTAATATGTTGTGAAGGAATAGGGGTGAGCCCTGATTTTTCAAATTCATTGATGCCCTTTGCATATTCCGTGCTCGCAAGTGATTGTTGTTGCACCATATCGTAGTTTACAATATTGATCACTACTTCCGCAACTTCATTAATATTGTCTAAGGTATGTTTGGTAGAACCATCGCGTACTCGGCGTAGGGGTGAGAATACACAGATCGGCGGGTTTTGCGACATATAATTAAAATAGCTGAATGGGCTCAGGTTTATCTCGCCGGCCGCATCAATTGTACTGGCGAAGCAGATAGGTCGAGGGGCAACAGCATATTTTATCAGGTTGTCGAATACGCGTCCATGTACCGCGGGTTCGAAAGTTTTGGTCTCTAGATTTTGCATATCAATCGCTAGTTTGTTTTTATAGGTTTTTGTCTAAGAGTATGGTGTTTTCAAGCGTTCCTAAAGCGGTAACTTCCATGCGGACGCGATCGCCCGGCTGCAGCCACTGTTCTTCGTAGTTTGGGTCTTTGCGCTTTCCGGTTCCATTAAGCTCTAAAAAACATCCCGTTCCTACGGTTCCGGAGCCTATCACATCGCCAGGGTAGATGGTCACGCCATAGGATATACGTTCGATGATTTCCGCGAAGGTCCAGTTCATGCTCGCCAAACTGCCTGATGACACCTTAACGTCGTTGACAAAGCATTCCATTTGTAAATCGTATAAATCGCCTTGGCGACCAACAGGCTTAGGAATCTTGTAGGCTGCGAGTTCATCTTTTGTTATTAAATATGGTCCAATTACTGTTGCGAAATCCTTTCCCTTCGCTGGGCCAAGATTCAGCTTCATCTCTTCCATTTGCAAGCGCCGAGCACTCAGGTCGTTCATGATCATATAACCGGCGATATAATCATCGGCATCTCCGGCTTTAATGTTTCTACCTTCTTTATTGATAACGATTGCGACTTCCAGTTCGAAATCCATGCGGTCAAAATGATCAGGCATACAGTACACTTCTCCAGGGCCGGCTATAGCGCGATGATTAGAGAAATAGAATACCGGAAATAGATCGAATTCAGGAATCATCTCTAATCCTCGGTTTGCTCGCGAGGTCTCCACGTGTTGCCGAAAGGCATAGGCATCTCTTAAGGATGAGGGTCTCGGCACTGGTGCGAGTAATTCAACTTCGCCGAGCGATAAGCCTGATCCTGCGTCCGGATTGTTTTGTAGATATAGTTGGAATGCTTTATTGAGATTTTCCAGTCCCTCTTTTCCGGAAGCTAGCAATGCTTCCATGTTTTCCGGTAGGTGATTACCGATTTTGGATACCGGTATGATGTAATCTTGATGTACAAAACCTAATGATTCTTGATTATTTTGTCGGTATGTTATGATTTTCATAACGGATGTTGTTCGAAAGTTTAAAATTTACAATTGGTTCTTTTATTTCTTAAGTATTTGAAAATGACTTGTTAAATAAAAGATTTATTCTGTATTCCGACGTAAATATAAAATAAAATGCCGTATATTTGGGTAATAGCAATAACCATTTATGAACATCAGTAGAGCAAATATTGTCTTTCCTCCAAAAGGAATGATGCCTCTTACGAAGGCACTTATTGCTGATGTTGTGTTTGCCCAATACTAATTCCTCATTACTATTTCGAGAAATAAACATATCCGCTGCTGTATAGCAATCGGGTTAATAATCAATTTATAAATCTTTTTAATATGCCACTTTATCATCAATTGGGACAGGTTCCCCCAAAACGACATACTGTATTCAGAAAGCCCAATGGCGAGCTTTATGCGGAAGAGTTGGTATCTACACACGGCTTCTCGAGCACCTATGCTTTAGTCTATCATTGTCATCCACCAACCCTAGTTAAACAAATACAAGAACCCTATGATGTGTCGCCAACAGTAGCACGTGATAAGCATCTAAAACATACGAGCCTGAAGGGTTTTCAGGTAAAACCTAAAGCAGATTATTTAGAAAGTCGAGTGCCGGTCTTGGTAAACGACGATTTGCATATTTCTTTGGCGGCGCCAGAGGATTCGATGAAGGACTATTTCTATAAGAACAGCCAAGCTGACGAGGTGATTTTTGTACATGAGGGTTCAGGAACATTAAAAACCGGCTATGGGGAAATTCCTTTTGCCTACGGCGACTACCTAGTGATCCCGAGGGGAGTAATCTATCAAATGGAATTTGACGATAAGAACAATAGGTTATTTATTGTCGAATCCTTCGAGCCCATCCGCACACCAAAGCGCTATAGAAATGAGTTTGGACAATTAGCGGAGCATGCACCCTTCTATGAAAGAGATATCAAGCGTCCTCAGAATCTGAAGACATATGATGAGTTTGGCGATTTTGAAGTTAAGATTAAGAAGCAAGGATTGATTTATCCATACATTTACGGAAGTCACCCTTTTGATTTTATTGGTTGGGATGGATATCACTATCCATGGGCATTTTCTATTCATGACTTTATGCCGATCACCGGTATGTTGCATCAGCCGCCACCTGTTCATCAGACTTTTGAGACAAACTCTTTTGTGTTATGTAGTTTCTGTCCGCGTTTGTATGACTATCATCCGGATTCTATCCCTGCTCCTTATAACCACAGCAATGTGGATTCCGACGAGGTTCTTTATTATGTGGACGGCGATTTCATGAGCCGTAAATCTGTCGAAAAGGGACAGATTACCTTACATCCGGGCGGTATTCCGCATGGGCCGCATCCTGGTACTGTGGAAAAGAGCATCGGACAAACGAGAACAGATGAACTAGCGGTTATGATCGATCCTTTCCGTCCGCTGAAATTGACGAAGGAAGCCTTGGAATTAGAGGATCCTGACTATTACATTTCCTGGTTAAGTTAAAAACATTCGACTATTATAAATTATTGATTATGGCACAAACATTCGCAGAAAAGATTGCTCTAGCGCAGGATTTTCTACCTATTAACGGAACAGATTACGTTGAATTTTACGTGGGCAATGCAAAACAGGCAGCCCATTATTACAAGACTGCTTTTGGTTTCCAATCGGAAGCCTACGCCGGTCCGGAAACCGGCGTTCGCGACCGCGCTTCTTATGTTATTAAGCAAAACAAAATACGCTTGGTGCTGACTACAGCGTTGAAGTCTGACCATCCAATTGCTGAGCATGTTAAGAAGCATGGTGATGGCGTGAAAGTGTTAGCGCTATGGGTAGACGATGCAGAGAAGTCTTTTAACGAAACAGTTAGCCGCGGTGCTAAAGTATATCGGGAATTAGAAGTCAAACAAGATGAGTTTGGCGAAGTTCGCACTGCTGGTATCTATACATATGGAGAAACGGTACATATGTTCGTTGAGCGTAAGAATTATACTGGTGCTTTTATGCCGGGCTACCAAGTATGGGAATCAGATTATAATCCGGAAGAAACAGGTTTATTATATATCGACCATTGCGTCGGCAATGTGGGTTGGGAAAGAATGAACGAAACGGTAGAGTGGTATCAGGATGTGATGGGGTTTGTCAATATCCTTTCTTTCGACGACAAGCAGATCAATACAGAGTATTCCGCATTGATGAGCAAGGTAATGAGCAATGGCAATGGCTATGTGAAGTTTCCGATCAATGAGCCGGCTGAAGGGAAAAAGAAGTCACAGATTGAAGAGTATTTAGAGTTTTACGAGGGCGAAGGTGTTCAGCACGCTGCCTTAGCAACTAATGACATCGTTTCTACAGTAAAAGCATTGAAGGCTAGAGGAGTAGAGTTCTTAGGGGCACCTCCAGAGGCTTACTACGAGATGCTACCAGAACGTATCGGTGCTATTGATGAGGAAATCAAGATTATTCAAGATTTGGGAATTTTAGTTGACCGTGATGAGGAAGGGTACTTACTTCAGATTTTCACCAAACCTGTGGAAGATCGTCCGACTTTATTTTATGAGATTATTCAGCGCAAAGGCGCACAGAGTTTTGGTGCTGGAAACTTCAAAGCTTTATTTGAAGCGATCGAAAGAGAACAAGAAAAGAGAGGAAACCTATAATATATTGCAAAGTTAGAATGAAAGAATTATTGAAAGCTTTCGAAGAGAAGCGTCCGGAGATTGTATTTGAATGGAAAGATCTGGAGACGGATGCCGAAGGATGGGTTGTTATTAATTCCTTGCGCGGTGGTGCCGCAGGCGGAGGGACCCGTATGCGCTTAGGATTGGATCGTAATGAGGTAGAATCCCTAGCGAAGACCATGGAGGTGAAATTCACGGTATCTGGACCTGCTATCGGCGGGGCTAAATCGGGTATAAATTTTGATCCCTCGGATCCTCGTAAAAAAGACGTGCTCGATCGCTGGTTTAAGGCTGTTACACCATTGTTGAAAAACTATTATGGCACAGGAGGGGACTTAAATATAGATGAGATAACAGACGTTATCCCATTAACGGAGCAATACGGCTTGTGGCATCCTCAAGAGGGTGTGCTTAGCGGGCATTTTGATGTTCGTGAGAATGGTCGGATACATCAAATCGGACAACTTCGTTATGGAGTTTCCAAGGTATTGGAAGATGGCACCTACAGTCCGGAATTGAAGCGTAAATATAAGGTTGCCGATATGATTACTGGATTTGGGGTAGCTGAATCAGTTCGTCACTTTTATTCGCTGTTTGGAGGCGAAATAGGCGAGAAGACTGCGATCATCCAAGGATGGGGCAATGTAGCCGCGTCGGCAGCATTTTACCTGAGTAAATTTGGCGCAAAGGTTATAGGGATTATCGATCGCGTTGGTGGATTGATCAATGAAAGGGGTTTCTCCGAAGAAGAAATCGCGGCATTATTCTTATCCCGTAACGGGAACTCCCTCGCCGCAGACCATCTGATCCCATTTGAAGAGATCAACGAGCGTATCTGGAAATTAGGTGCTGATATCTTCATCCCAGCCGCAGCTTCAAGACTGGTTTCCAAAGAGCAGGTCAATACGATGGTAGCTCACGGCTTAGAGCTTATCGCTTCTGGCGCGAATGTTCCATTCGCCGATAAGGAGATTTTCTACGGCCCGGTGATGGAGTATGCAGATCAACATGTTGCTGTTATCCCAGACTTTATTGCTAATTGCGGCATGGCACGGGTATTCGCTTACCTTATGCAACCCAATATAGAAATCAGTGATGATGCTTTGTTCTCCGATGTCTCTGACATTATTTTAAAAGCTATGGAAGCTATACATGCTGCCAACCCAACTTCTAAGACAGGTATTTCGTCGAGGGGTTATGAGATTGCTTTGAAACAGCTTATATAGATATAAGATGTTAGACATTAGATTTTAGACCTTTGTCTATCCCTGAATAGTGTTGACTTGTTTTATAATTTGAAACTTAGTTGATTTTTACTTTTCTAAAAATGCATAGCTCAATATATGTTTATTATAGACATTGAGATAAGCCGGTTAAAGTCTAAAATCTAATGTCTTATATCTAATGTCTAAACAGAAACGAGCCTAATAAAGGCTCTTTTCTGTTTTATATTGCTTCTCTCACAATACGAATATACTCTTCTATGATGGGGAGGTCGGCGTTTGCCCAGTCGTATTTCCAGAGGTCAACTTGATCGACCCAGATTACTTGTTCGTGTTCGGTTTTTGTAGGTTTACCGGATTTGATGCTGCAGATGTAGGGATAAAGGGTTAATGAAAAGTCAGGGTAGTGGTATTCCACCTTGGTCAATGGGCGATGAATGTTAATCTTTAACTTCAATTCTTCTTCTACCTCGCGAAGTAAGCATTCTTCCAAGGTCTCATCTTCTTCTTGTTTGCCGCCGGGGAACTCCCATTTTAAGGGAAGTTTCATATCCGCAGATCGTTGGCAAATTAGAACTTGATTATCTTTCTCTATCAGGGCACAGGCTACATGTATCATTACATAAATATAGTTAAATTTCACGCATAGCAAAATAAAATTATTTCGCTGACGATTATTTGATGGCCGATTCTGTAGGGGTTTAGCTGTTAAATGAGTTGTTAATACGAACTGTTGAAATCGCGGCTATCCGTTATTCTTCATCTTCATTGCTGCAACGATAGTTTTCATCACAAAGTCTCGCCGTGAATCGACATCAGTCTTCGGGATCTCGACTAAATGGTAATGTGATGCGATATAGGTGTCTTGAATTTCATGATAAGTTTTAAGAGCTTCGTCCCAACTTTGTTTTCGTTCTTGATCAAGTTCGTATATCTCCTCCCAAGGCGGAAGTATAAATACAATAGGATTGTATCTATAATTGCTGCTCCGCTCAAGAAGTTCATGAGCTAAATCTAGCTTTTCCATTCTGGCGTAAGCCAGCGAATCAGGAATACCGCGATCAAAAAAACATATGTTATGAGGACATGCAATTTGTTTCTTTTCAAAACTATCGATAGAACCCAATAACATGCGTTCGGCATACTTGGTCTTATTGGCCCATGGCAACGCGTCGCCACGCTTTTGCACCTCCTCTTGTATAATATGGCGTGCGACTTCTTCGACTACTGTGAAACCTTCTTTTTCTAATGCGCGTAGTAAAGTTGTTTTTCCGACCCCTGGTCCGCCTGTAAGAATGAAAAAATTATCCATGGGCATAATTAAGAATGCTAATGAAATGATCTATCTGTTTACAATAAAACGATATATAAGTAATCTTGTTGTGCTAATGAGGTCAATTTCTCTCGTTACTAAGCACTTATTACTCTGTGTTTAAACTTATAATTAATCGTACAACAACAATACTTATAAATAGTTTTATTGTGGCATTATATTGGCTGTAGTATTATTTAATTAAGACTTATTTTACGCAAGATTTGACCTAAGCAGTGACAATGCTCCAATTATACTATTTTCATTACATGCGATTAAAGCGTCCTAGTTTATTTTTGATTATTCTTAGTTTATTGTGCCTGCAATCGACAGTTGTACGGGGAAATCAAGTGGCGGATACGCTGGCTAAATATTCTAATGAAGAGCTTTTAGATAAGGCTTTCTACACGCATAGTACGTTCTATTTGGAATATTTGGAAAAGCGAAAGCTTAGTGTTGATGAGACCAAACTTCTATATCAGGATCTCGGACGTTTGTTGATCTCGGAGGGCAAGTTAGACTCGGCTTTAATTTATTATACGAAGCTTGATTCTTTGTCTGCGAAAACTGCCGATCTCACCAACCAGGTTGTTGCAAAACTCTCGATCGGAGAGCTTCATTATAGAAAGAAAGAATATAAGAAAAGTCAAGCCGTATTTGAGGCTGCTCAACCCCTAATTGAGGAACTACCAGAAGGCATCAATAAGATATTGTCGAAGGCAGAATACAGCTATTTCTATTATTTAAGCGGTAAATTCGATTTATTTATCGAACAAAATCTGAAGAATCTCGAAGAGATCGAGAAAATTGAAGACTCTAAAAAATTAGTCGGTACTGATTTGGATTTTTTGTGGATGGGAAAGTCAGTACTCATCAATTTCATCGCACATGGATATACGATGAAGGAGGATTTTACGAGTGCCGAAAAATATTTGAACGAATCGAAAGCTATCATTGAAAAACACTTTCCAAATGATATGTATAGTTCTAGTGTGATGCGGAAAGTGGCGTTCGGCCAGCTTTATCTATTTAAGAAAGAATATGACAAGACCATTCCGTATCTGCAAGACGTAATTAATCTAGGGGATTCTCATAATTTTAAAGAATATCAATATAAAGCCCGCATTTTCTTGGCCATTGCCAATTACCAAAAGGGCAATTATAGTGAGTCGTTGAAGCAGGCTGAAACAGCTATACATTCCAAAGTGGCTATAGCTGATTATATCGATTTTGAGATGGAGGCATTGCGCTATGCCTATTTATCTAGCAAGGCAATAGGTGCGACTGAGAAAGCGATGGAGTATTCTCGCTTGTTTATTGAGCAGGATGCTGCGATGAATGATAATCGGAAATCCAACTTCGTTAATTCATTTATCAATAATTTGGAGGTCAGTAAGCTTGAAGAAGACATTAAATCAACCAATAATAGCAACAATCTTCTTCGCTATGGTTTAACCAGTTTTGCTATTCTTACAATCGGCTTAATTCTTTTTTCTTTCTATCAGGTTACAGAAAATAAAGCCATTCGAGCAAGAATTGAGGAATATATGGATCAGATGGAAAATGAAGTTAGCTCGGAAGGAGCAGTAGTTGTCCCATTGAAGAAGGAGCGTCACGTAAATGAACGGACAGCATCGATTCCGAAAGAGGAAATGGATGAAAAGACGAGTAGGATATTAGACAAATTGATGGAATTTGAGCAAAGCGATCTTTTTGTTGATAGCCGTATGAGCTTATCTTATTTGGCAAGTTATCTCGGGACTAACACAATTACTCTTTCTAAGATCATCAACACTTTTAAAGAGATGAACTTCAATGATTATATCAATGGTCTTCGTATTCGCTATATCATCGACCGTATCAAGAACGAACCGCAGTTTGAACAGTATAAAATCAGTTATCTGGCGGAGGTCTCAGGCTTCTCTTCACATAGTATTTTCAGTAAAGCATTTAAGAAAAGTACAGGTGTAACTCCTTCCCAATTTTTAGATTATTTAAAAGAAGAAGGTAGTTAAATAGTGTTCGGAACTGATTTTTAGCCCTTTTTGACTATTTATATTATATAAATCCGCAAGGCATCGGATAGTATTTTTTTTCCGAGCAACTTACCTTTGGTTTACACAACAGTGCTTCGAAAATCGAATCGCTGAACTTAAACTAAAAAGAATTATATGTTTTTTTCTGTCCGACAACAAGAAGAAGCTGCCTTTGCAGTAGACCAATTAGTAAACCCGGTAAACGCTGGTAATCCGATGATTTTATCCTTTGTTCGAACTTACTCGAGTACGGCTTTTTTTAAAGCGACCTCGAAGGACGCAGCTCCATTTTATGTGGATACCGTAACGAATAAAAGAATTAGTAAAAAAAATTGGACGGAAGGAATGCACAGTGTAGCACGACTAAAAGGGTCACAGGTTCCAGCGGCACCATATCGGTTCAAGATCACTATATTTGGATATATCATGCTGCTTGCTGTTATCGGATTCTTCGCATATTTAACGTATGATTCATTCTTAAAGCCTGTAAATCCTAATATTAATGCAGCTCAGCCTTTAGAGCAAACTATGGAGCCCAATAATATATATTTCGGACGCTTCGAGCGCTATGAGGAAGGACAGAGAATACCGTTGAAGACTGGGTTTGGATGGTTTAAAGTGACGGAGAATGCTAATGGTACAGTAAAATTGGCGATGAGCAAAGAAATGCAGACTCACCACCAGGCGCCAGCAAATATGAACTCTACGGATTTTGAGGAAACGGTTGCTGAGATGAAGATTGAAGAACAAGAAAGCTATAATATCCGTTTAAAATCTACGGATGGTCTACTTGAGGTAAACCTTACGGAAAAGAAATAATTGATGAAGCAGAAAAAGGAATTAACCGGTAAGCGCGTGTTGAAAATTGCACTTTTAGTGGTTATTGGAGCAATATTCCTTTTCTGCTTCATGCTTTATGCGACCGTCAAAACTAAATCGACTAGCCTAAGTAAGATAACTCCCTTCCAAGAGATAATAAACAAACCCCTAACTCTGGTTCGAGATGTCGAACTTTTTGTCGAGGAATTCCCTAGCAATGATGATTTCCCAAACCTGATAACCGACCGGTATCAACGAAATTACCAAAACCTCCATGAAAGATTGACCATTGAAGAGCCCGATGCTAAATTTATTGTAAAGATTCCTGCTGGTCAGCAAGTGGTTTTTACTAAAGCAACCATGTATACGAATGGTGTTTCAGGTAGCTCGAAACCCTGCCTATTTGGAACTATCGAGTATGCAGGCAAAGTATATAAAGTAGAATATCAATGGGGTGATCAATCCATTGGTCGCCGATTTGATAAAATCCCTGAAAGCTGGTCATTCCCCATGGCGCCCTGGCAATCGGCGATTGACTTAAAATTCTATAAACTGCCCATTGCTGAATGGTGGTAGTTATTTTATTTTCCTCTCCAACAACCGAGGAGCTTGAAATGTCAGCGTTTTAATTCTGTGAATCCTCCTTATTCAATGCAACAAACTCCTCGTAACATCTAGAAAGAAGGTTAATTCATCGTTCTCTAAAATTTCATACTCGCAGATTTCGACTCTCATAATTGGAAATTTTAGAAATATGTGCTAATTTGAGACATTATAATACCGCAAAACACGCATAACCTATAAACACCTTTTGCCAGTTTTATAACTTTAGCGATTAAAAGAAATCGTTTAATGATGACGCACCGATGAATAAGAGTGTAGATATTGATGTGAAATTACTTCTAACGGAGTTGAAAGCAGGCAGTTTGCCAGCATTCAATCAAATCTATTTGTTTTATTCGCCGGCTCTATATGCGCACTTATTGAAGTTCTTGAAGTCACCGGAACTAGTTGAGGAGGTGTTACAGGAAGTTTTTGTAAAGGTATGGAATCTTCGCGCTGAAATTGAGCCCGATCGAGGGTTCAAAACTTTTCTCTATAGAATTTCAAGCAACTTGGCGATTAATGTAATCAAGAAGATTAACAGGGATAAGGCATTGCAGGCTGAAGTTTGGGCAAGTTCAATCTCCTATTACTTTCACTCGGAAGAAAAATTGCTCGATAAAGAGCGCTTAGAAATTATTGATCGTGCGATAGCTACGCTTACTCCAAAGCGCCGTGAGATTCTGCATTTTTGTAAAGTGGAAGGTAGAAGCTATAAAGAAGTAGCTGACTTGTTAGGTATTTCGGTATCCACAGTAAGCAATCAATTGGTTAATGCCATCCACGATATCCGGTGTTTTATTGTGAAGAACTATAGTGAGGAATACCTTGTCGGTATTTTTTTATTACTAGCTATACAATTTTAAAAAAATATTCATTTCTCCATAGTGTGTTTCTGTCCGACGCTTGTATATAGTATAAAGACCAAGCGTAAAGCGACCATTATAAACACATAAAAATTGAATACAACAGATTCAAGACTTCAAGATCTTTTGCAATTGTATTTGCAGAACAATCTAGACCTAAAGGACTACGAGGAATTTTTTGCGTTACTTGCTGCATTGCCAGATGAACAATTGCAAGCACTTATGCAAAAGCATTCAGATTTGCAATCAGACTCCATTAATTTAGATCAGTTCATTAAAGATCGTATCGACCATCTGCAAAACAGAATTCAACAAGTCATTTCCTTAGGAGAGGAGAGCTCAACCACGAACATAGATCATAAAACACAGAAAATCTGGAAGCCATGGATAGGAATAGCTGCAGCATGCCTTTTGTTTGCAATTGGATTTTCAATTTATAGCGGATTTTGGAATAGCACCGAAAAGTTAACGGAAGAGGTTGTAATGAAGAAAGTCGATCTTTCGCCTGGTAAGGACGCTGCTGTTATGATTATCGATGGAGAGGAAATAGTATTAAATGGGGAGAAGTCGGGCGTAGTTTTATCTGACTCTTCTTATAGCTACTTGGATGGTTCTGATCGAACCATGTTAAATGCGAAAGAGGTTCAATTAGTTACACCTCGCGGCGGGCAGTACCAGATCGTGTTGACAGATGGGACTAAGGTCTGGATAAATGCAGATAGTCGCTTGACAATTTTTAAAGATTTTAATATAAAAAACCGTACTGTACAATTATCTGGGGAAGCATTCTTTGAGGTAAAAAGGAATGCGAATCTTCCCTTTCTTATCCAATCTAAAGCTCAGGACATACGTGTTTTAGGAACTGTGTTTAATGTAAATACTTATAGTGATGAGCAATATGCGCGCACTACGTTGCTGTCAGGATCTTTAAAAGTCAATGATCTACTATTAAAGCCAAACCAACAAGCACTTCTTAATCAAGAGAATAAGGTAATAAGGAAGCTCTCTGTAGATGCTGCGGCAGTTGCGGCTTGGAAAGATGGCATCTTCGATCTTAGTGGATTGAACTTTGAAGAGTGCATGCGCATAATCGGCCGATGGTATGATTTAGATATTGAGTATCTAGGGCAGATTCCTCAGGTGGATTTAGTAGGCAAAATGAGCAGAGGGGTGAAGTTATCTACTTTCTTGGATTTCTTATATCAAAATACAGGTGTTAAAGGTGAGTTGCTCCCAAATCGGAAACTAATTATTAAGTAATCAATCCAACAAAAATATAACCAGCAATAAACTATGAAAAGAAACTGTTTGCCACCATGATAGTATAAAGCGAAAAGGGAAGTGTCCTACCACTTCCCCTAGAGCTTTCATTATGATCTATTGCATTTACTAACAGAATCATAAATCTTACTTATTACAATATTATGAAAAATATTTTAGGAAAGGCCAATGCGCTATGGTCGCGGCTTCCTATTCCTTATGTTCCATCCCACAGGCTATTGAATATGTCTATAAAAGCTTGTTATGTCTTTGCGATTTTATGTTGCTTTCAAGCACAGGCAAAGACCTTTTCTCAGACCCTATCTTTCCGCTCTAAATCCGTTCGTTTAGAAAATCTGTTCCAATATATCCAAAAAGAAAGTAACTATTTGGTTTTATACGACAATAATATTGTGAAGAGAACTAAACCGATGACCCTTGATGCGAAAAATCTTCCGCTCAATAAATTTCTAGATTTGATATTGGAAGATCAACCTTTGTCATATGTGATTGATGATAAAACAATTTTCATCAATGCTCGTAAAACCATTCCCGCACGTACCACACGAGAGGAACGAATTGAGGCAAAAAAGGCAGATCGGTTGCAACGCACAGTTTCCGGACGTGTCTTGGACGATAAAGGTGCTCCATTAGTGGGAGTTACTGTAACGGAGAAAGGTACTAATAATGGAACTTCAACAAATAATGAGGGTGGTTTCGAACTCGTCGTCACCAATAACCAAGGAATCTTAGTCTTTTCGCTGTTGGGATATGAGTCCATCGAAAGACCGATTGGCCAGCAAAGTGAGTTCAATATCGCATTAGTTCCTTCGGTAAATGATTTAGATGAGGTTGTAGTGGTAGGTTATGGTGTTCAAAAGAAAGTGAATTTAACAGGTGCTGTTTCATCGGTTTCCGGAAAGGATATACAGTCACGGCCCGTTGGTCAAAGTTCTGCAGCATTACAGGGGATGGCGCCAGGGGTTACTGTGACGCAAAGGTCAGGAAAGCCTGGCTCCGATGGAGCGACCATACGAATTAGAGGTATTGGAACATTGAGTAATGCAGATCCTCTTGTGTTAATCGACGGAGTTGAAGGTTCTATTAATAATATCGATCCTAACTTAATCGAATCAGTGTCTATCCTAAAGGATGCCGCATCTTCTTCTATTTACGGATCAAGAGCAGCCAATGGAGTAGTTTTAGTGACTACTAAACGTGGGACAGGGGATAAGGTGACTCTTTCTTACAACAATTATTTCGGTTGGCAAAGCCCGACAAATATGCCGAAGCTGGTAAATGCTTTAGATCATATGTTGCTCACCAACGAGGCATATACGAATGTTGGAAGTTCGCCATTATATCCAGAAGACATCTTGGAAGCTTATCGTAAGCAGGGTGACGGAAGTTCTGATGAATATCCAAATACCGATTGGCAAAAAGAGTCACTCTTGGGGTCTGGATTTCAACAAAGCCATTTCGTAACCTTAAATGCGGGGTCAAATAAGGTGCGCAACTTGGC
The DNA here is from genome assembly GCF_002455685.1 of Sphingobacterium sp. UBA6645. Taxonomy (NCBI): domain Bacteria; kingdom Pseudomonadati; phylum Bacteroidota; class Sphingobacteriia; order Sphingobacteriales; family Sphingobacteriaceae; genus Sphingobacterium; species Sphingobacterium sp. UBA6645. The sequence continues at coordinate 14,839 of NZ_DKLH01000013.1, read as the reverse complement.
GTCGTTCGGATATTATGATCAAAAAGGATTATTATTAAACAGCGGCTTTAAGCGATATACGCTCCGTAATAATTTGGATATTGAGATTTCAGAGAAGCTTTCTGCAAAAATTGATCTTCAATTCGTTAATCCGGTTATTAATTCTTCAGCTCAAAGTATTGATGATTTATTTCAATGGATGAATAGTATTCCCGCGAACCAATCTTTCCGCAATTCGAATGGAACTTGGGGATTGGGCTGGAATGGTAATAACCCTGTGTCAGCAGCTGCGGACGGAGGCTTCGCCACTGATAAAAAGCCTTGGGGCGCAGTAAATGCTTCGTTAATTTATAAGCCGTTTTCTTGGTTGACAGCAGAAGCGAACTATGCGCCGAAATATGTGAATGCGATGAATAAGAATTTCCGCGAAATGGTGCAGTCCTATCTACCCGACGGTACGAAAAGTTTTGCGGTTCCTCAGCGATCAGCATTGACCGAGACTCGAGATCAAGAGTATTTCAATAATATGCGTGCGACCCTAACGTTTAATAAGTCTTTTATTGATCATCACTTAAACTGGCTTGTTGGTGCGTCACGTGAGGATTATCATAAAGATGAGCTGAAAGCATTTCGCGACACCTATGTGCTTCCTGATTATCCTGTGTTGAATACGGGATCTGCGTTAAATCAATCAGCAAACGGGACAGCATCCGAATGGGCACTACAGTCATTCTTCAGTCGGATTAATTACAATTTCAAAGATCGCTATCTACTGGAACTTAATGCCCGTTATGATGGCTCTTCTAGGTTCTTGAAGGGACACCGCTATGGTTTCTTCCCGTCGGCATCTGCAGGATGGCGTTTTTCGGAAGAGTCATTCATGCAAGAGTCAAAGTCTTGGTTGAATGAGGGTAAATTAAGGGCCTCATGGGGTAGATTAGGTAATCAGAATATCGGTAATTATCCATCCGTATCCGCATTGGATTTAGGATCTTTTAACATGGGGAATGCCATTATCAATACAGCTGCTCTAAACAACATGTCAAATCCTATTATCACCTGGGAATCTACCGAAGAACAAAACATTGGATTGGACTTAACTTTATTCAAGAACTTCAGTTTAACAGCCGATTATTTCCATCGCAAAACCAGTGATATTCTGCTGAAGCTTGATATACCATTAACGGTTGGGTTGAATGCTCCAAATCAGAATGCCGGAATTGTAGAAAACAGAGGTTGGGAACTGGCCTTGAATTATCGCAGTAATCGTGATCGTGACTTTCGTTACGACATGACATTCAATCTTTCTGATGTCAAAAATAAAATATTGGACTTACGTGGTATAGCAAATACTGGGTTGACAGTACACCGTGAGGGATATGCGATTAGTTCAATTCTAGGGTATGAGGTTGAGGGATATTTCCAATCGCAAGCGGAGATAGATAGTCATGCAAAACAGTTTGGTACTCTCGCTCCGGGTGATCTGAAATATAAAGATCAAAATGGAGATGGCATTATCAATGAGTCTGACAAACTAATAATCGGTAGCACCGTTCCGCGTATGACCTATTCGCTAAACGCAAATATGGCCTATAAAGGCATTGACTTCGGATTTTTGTTACAAGGCGTTGGAAAAGCGGATGGTTATTTGTATGGTGCTGGAATACAGCCTTTCACAACGACTGGTGCTATTGGCGGAACTATTCGTGAAGACAATAAGGACCGCTGGACTCCTGAGACACCGAATGCGAAATATCCACGCTTAGCTTTTGGTCAGAATAACAATCAACAAGCGTCCCAATTCTGGATGAAGAATGCTTCTTACTTACGCGTAAAGAACGTACAGTTAGGCTATACTTTGCCAAACTCGACTATTGATCGAATAGGTATTAATCGTCTACGGTTATTCGTTAATGGATCAAACCTGTTCTCCTTTGATAAGTTCTGGGAAGGATATGATGTAGAGGCCCCAGTAGGAGTCGGTAATTATTACCCACAAGTAAAGGTGTATACGTTTGGATTAGATATTACTTTTTAAGCTATAAGACCATGAAATTTAAATTTAGACTTATATATATAGCAATGATCGCAGGAGGCTTAGCTTTATTCATCTCGTGTGATGATTATCTGGATAGGAAGCCGCTTTCCGGTCCTTCCGATGAGAATTATTTTAATAATGAAGAGGAACTGATGTTGGTTGTCAATGGGCTTTATTCGTCGATGACGTATCACCCAACTGATGATGTACCTCAAAATTTAACGTTAGACTGTGCAACTGATATTAGTTGGGATCGAAATACTTCGGCTCTGCAATCCATTGGGCGCGGCGATTACGATAGCAACAATGGTTACATCTTGAATATTTGGCGAGATTCTTACCGCACAATTGGTAAATGTAATTTTGTGTTAGACAACATGAATAAGCTGCAAGGACAGGTAGATGAAGCTAAATTAAAGCGTTACGCTGCGGAGGCTCGCTTTGTTCGCTCATTTACATATCAATTATTAGTTGATTTTTTTGGAGCTGTACCCCTGATGAATAAGGGCTTAAGTTTAGCGGAAGCACAGATTCCGAGAAGCCCTAAGAAAGATATAGTTGATTTTGTGCTAACCGAATTAGCGGCAGCTGCTGCAGATCTACCTGTAAGTTACAGTGGAGCTGATGTAGGTCGAGCAACGAAAGGTGCGGCATTAGCTATTCGCGCAAGAGCGGCTTTGAATGATAAGCGCTGGGAAGAAGCTATTGCATCGTCGAAAGCGGTGATGGATGCAAAGACTTATAGTCTTCATCCAAATTTTGAAGAGCTGTTTCAATATGGCGGTGAGAATTCTAAGGAAATTATCTTTGCTTTCCAATATTTACGCTTACAGAATACCAAAACCCATAGTGCGACGCGGAATTTTCTGTCTAGAAATGCACAGGGAACATCGAATAAGATTCCCTCACAAGCTTTGGTTGATGCTTATTTGTGTAAGGATGGACTGGAAATTGATAAATCTCCATTATTTAATCCGCAGAAGCCTTTCGAGAATCGCGATCCTCGATTAGGATTCACTGTAGCATTGCCAGGCTCGCGACATTTCGGTTTCCAATTTGAGACACACAAGGACAGTACTAAATGTTGGGACTATAACTATTCTTCTTCCGTGCCAAAGCGTATCGATAATCAGGATGCTTTAAATGCATACGCTACATTTTCTGGCTATTTGTGGAAGAAATATGTCGATTTCAAAGACAAAGAATTTACGATGCAATCCGAACTTAATGTGACACAATCGCGTTTTGCAGAAGTTTTGTTGATCTACGCTGAGGCAAAAATTGAAGCTAACCAGATTGATGCTACAGTTTATGACGCGATTAATCAAGTTCGCCAAAGACCTTCTGTGGAAATGCCCGCTATACCTGCCGGTAAGTCGCAAGGGGAACTACGCAATATCGTTCGTAAAGAACGTTTATACGAACTAGCAAATGAAGGTTTTCGATTGGCAGATCTAAGACGCTGGGGACTTGCTGACAAGTTTATGAATAATTCATTCATGGGGCGGATTCCTAAAGGAATCCTCAGCAATGCACCGAAGATTGATGCAGACGGCCTTGTTGACTATAGCCAAGTTGCTAATAGGGCGCAAATGCGTGTTATTGAAGTGCGCAAGTTCAACAAAGACCGCGATTATTTATGGCCCATCCCGAATATTGAGATGGAAACCAATAAAGCGCTAGAACAAAACCCTGGATATTAAAGCTAAAACTAATTTAAAATTATCATGAAGAAGATTTTTAAAGTATTAATATTTTGCTGTTTAAGTGTTTCTGTCGTATACGGACAGAAGAAAGTTGAAGTTGATTTGTGTATCTATGGAGCGACATCCGCGGGTGTAGTTGCAGCTTATACCGCTGCAAAAGCTGGAAAAAAAGTGGTCATTGTCGATCCTGTCAATCATATCGGTGGATTGAGTTCCGGTGGTTTGGGCATGACAGATATCGGGAATAAGTTTGTTGTAACTGGCTTGGCTCTCGATTTCTACAGAAAAATCGGGAAGCATTATGGAACTTTTGAGCAATGGATTTTTGAACCCAAGGTTGCCGAACAAATATTTAGAGATTATTTAGGAAAAACCAATGTACAGCTGATGATGAATAATCCGCTAATCAAAGTCAATAAAAATGGAAATACCATTAGCAATATTGAATTAAGCGCTTCGGATGGCACAAATCAGGTTTCAGCAAAAGTATTTATGGACTGTACCTATGAGGGAGATTTGTTAGCAGCAGCAGGCGTTTCTTATCACGTGGGACGTGAGGATAATAGCCTTTACGGGGAAACGATTAATGGTGTCCAACTATTGGACGGACATCAATTCCCTAATGGAGTCGATCCTTATAAAGTGAAAGGCGATGCATCTAGCGGATTGCTTTGGGGCATTTCTAACGAGAAACTATTGCCCAAAGGAACAGGTGATAAGAAAGTTCAAGCGTATAACTACCGGATTACTTTAACGAATGTTCCGGAAAATCGGATTCCCATAACTAAACCTGATAATTACGATGCGCAACGTTATGAACTGTTAAAGCGTCAAAAGGAATTGCAACCTTGGAAAAGTATACAGGATGTGTTTATTTGGAGTTTGATGCCAAACGGTAAAACCGATATCAACAATAGAAATGGTTTTTCTACCGATATGATCGGGATGAACTGGGATTACCCAGAAGCAGACTGGTCGCGGCGCAGAGAGATAATCAAAGCACATGAGGATTATACCAAAGGACTTTTGTATTTCGTAGGTAATGATCCGGCTGTTCCCCAGGAAATCAGGAATGAAATTCAAAAATGGGGATATCCAAAAGATGAATATATCAATAACAATCATTGGTCGCCACAGCTTTATATTCGAGAAGCTCGTCGAATGGTAGGCGAAGTGGTGATGACGCAAAATCACTGTCAGGGTCGAGAGATTGTACAAGACGATATTGGATATGCAGCTTATACGATGGATTCACACAATTGCGACAGGCTAGTAGTGAACGGCATGGTGAAAAATGAAGGAAATGTCGAAGTTGGTGGTTTTCTTCCTTTTCCGATATCTTATCGTTCCATAACACCGAAACGCGCGGAAGTGAGTAACCTCTTAGTGCCAGTCTGTCTTTCATCTAGCCATATTGCCTTCGGTTCTATACGTATGGAACCTGTATTTATGGTCCTGGCACAATCTGCTGCTGTCGCTGCAGGAATTGCAATTGATAAAAAGATACCTGTACAGGATGTGAAAATTGATGACATCAAGAAAGTTTTAAATACTAATCCGAAAGCTGACAAACGAGCTGCCGATGAATTGATTCATGTTTCGAATTCAGAACAAGTTAAATTATCTGGTAACTGGTCTGATGGAAAGGGTAGAGGCTTTGGTATGTCATTTAAAGAGTCTGCCGGTAAAGAGGATGCTAAAGCTCGTTTTACCGCTTCTAAGCCTTTGAAAGCTGGGAACTATAAAGTATACACATACTATCCTAAGAAAGCGGAGAGCGCAGTTAAACATGACTTAGTAATCTTCAATGGTAAAACAGTCGAGAATAAAACCTTAGATTATTCGAAGGTGGAAATTAAAGGACAAACGAGTAGCACCTGGGTTGAAGTAGGCGAATTTACTTTCTATCAAGGGAAGAACAATCCTTACGTTGAGATTAGCAATAAGGGCGCAGATGGAATTGTTGCTGCAAATGCAATTCTATTCGTTCCACAGTCGGACCAAAATTAAGGAAATGAAAAAGTTTCACATAGTAATTAGTTGTTTTATAGGTGTTGTAACGCTTGGGTTTACTTTGCCTAAGAAAGAGTACAATGCCGACTTGATTATCTACGGCGGAACTTCGGCGGCCATTACGGCCGCCGTAGAGGCCGTAAATTCTGGTGTTTCCGTCATTGTTGTTTCTCCGGACAAGCATCTCGGGGGATTGTCTAGTGGTGGATTAGGCTTTACCGATACTGGGAATAAGTCAGTTATCGGAGGGTTGGCTCGCGAGTTCTATCATCAGATATTTCTACACTATAATCAAGAAAAGTCCTGGACATGGCAGCGCAAAAACGAATACGGCAATCAGGGTCAGGGTACACCTGCTGTGGACGGCGCAAATCGAACGATGTGGATTTTTGAACCGCACGCTGCAGAGATGGTTTTTGAAAAGTGGGTAAAAGAAAAAAAAATACAAGTTTTACGTGAAGAACTGCTTAATCGTGAGGCTTCAGGTATTCAGAAAAAAGGGACACGAATTGAAGCAATTCGGACTCTGTCCGGAAAGACATTTAGAGGTAAAATGTTTATTGATGCAACCTATGAGGGGGACTTAATGGCTCTCGCTGGTGTATCCTATCATGTGGGTAGAGAGGCGAACAGCACGTACGGAGAAAAATGGAATGGTGTTCAGGTGGGGGTACTTCATCATGGACATTGGTTTAAAAGTAATATTTCACCGTATGTTGTGCCGGGTGATAAAAGTTCAGGATTGCTGTTTGGCGTTTCTGAGGAAGATCCCGGACAATATGGCGAGGCTGATCATCGCGTACAGGCCTATTGTTTCCGAATGTGCTTAACAGATCATGCTTCAAATCGGGTGCCGTTCAAAAAGCCAAGAAATTATGATCCAAAAAATTATGAGTTACTTGCTCGCGTCTATGCGTCTGGATGGAGAGAAACGTTCAATAAGTTCGACCCGATTCCAAATAAGAAGACAGATACGAACAATCATGGACCTTTCAGTACCGATTTTATCGGAATGAACTACGATTATCCCGAAGCGAGCTATGAACGTCGAAAGGAGATGATCCAACAACATGAGGAGTATCAGAAAGGTTTATTGTACTTCATGGCTAACGATCCTTCAATGCCGGCTGACGTACGCGACGCGTATTCTAAATGGGGATTAGCAAAAGATGAATTCAAAGATAATGGCAATTGGCCACATCAGCTTTATGTCCGCGAGGCAAGAAGGATGGTAGGTCAATATGTTATGACGGAGCACGACACGTTCAGTGACCGTGTTGTCTCAAATTCTATAGGAATGGGATCATATACTTTAGATTCGCATAACGTTCAACGTTATGTGAAGCCTGATGGGTTCGTCCAGAATGAAGGAGATATTGGGGTCCATCCGAAGAAGCCATACAAAATCTCCTATGGCGCACTTGTTCCGAAAGAATCAGAATGCGAAAATCTCTTAGTGCCAGTGTGCCTGTCGAGTAGCCATATCGCATTCGGTTCGATACGTATGGAACCGGTCTTTATGATTTTAGGACAGAGCGCTGCAGCGGCAGCAATATTGGCGATAAAGGATGATGTAACAGTGCAAAAGGTCAATTATGATAAGTTGCATAAGGTGTTGAAAGAAAGAGGCCAAGTGATGGAAATGTAATTTCTAGGAACATTAATTTTTTTATGACGGTCAAGGTTCTCTAAATTCAATACCTTTTTATGTACGGATTTTTTCCGTACATTTGTATAGCAAATAACAATCAACATGGCAACATCAGTAGATCGTATCGACATTCGAATCAGCAAGGAGAATAAAGATTTGATAAAATATGCTGCTGAAATAAGTGGATTCAAAACTGTTTCAGAGTTCATCGTTTCTTTGGCGAAAAAAGAAGCCAAGCGAATCATTGAAGAAGAGACTAAATTACTGAAGTCAATGGAAGACAAAATTCATTTTGTTGAAGCATTATTGAATCCTCCTGCTCCGAATAAAGCTTTAAAATCTGCATTAGAGCAATATAACGATCTATTTAATTCCGCCGCACCTAATGATTTCGACAGTTTTAGAAAAAAAGCATAATCGTAAGAATTTTAGATGCGGCGTAGATGAATTAGACATTTATCTAAAGCAATACGCAAATCAAGATATCAAAAGAAGATTAGCGGTTTGTTACGTCATTGCCGACAAAAATAACGATGTGATTGGATACTACACGCTTTCTTCCAATCACATCGATATATCAGATATCCCCGAAAATTTAGCAAAATCTTTAACCTATTCGGAGGTGCCGGTAATCATTATTGGTCGCTTAGCGGTTCACCAGGATTATCAAGGAAACAAGCTAGGCCAAGCTTTACTTATTGATGCCTTTAAGCGAATACTAGAAATTAGCACACTTGTTGGAAATCATGCTGTCATCGTTGACCCAACGAATGAGCCAGCTGAGAAATTTTATGCTAAACTGGGATTTATTCCATTAAAAAAGTCAAAACGAATGTTTCTGCCATTGCGAACTATTGTCGATCTATTCGAAAAATAGATGGTCTGGTATCAAATACGGAAGCGTTTTTACGCTTTTAACAATTTAGTAACCAAAATTCCCCCTCACACCCTCAATCTGATAGCAATGTCTTTTGCTATGCGTCGCTATAACCGTCAACCATTCAAATCTCGTCAAGTATCCTAATTTCGGAAACTCCATATCCATACACAACAGCGTCAAATCTTTATCCTTAATATCCAATACCAACTTCGTTTTTCTAGCCAGCACACGTTCCAACAGGTCATCCTTCACATAGCTTTCCTGTCTAGGCAACAAACTCTTATCCGCTTCGAACTTGGAGTTTAAATCCATGAATAGCGATCGAATAGCTGGCACTTGTTCATCAAAAGCGCGATTATAGGTCTGCACTTTCTGATCGGGAATTCCACTCGAACTTCGTAGAATATGCTCTACGATTTGTCCTATGCTCCATCCGCCATCGGCGGGCTTTTGATTAATCTGCTCATCGCTAAGATCTTGAATAATCCCCTTAAGCTGATCAAAAACCTCCGTAATTTCCTTTGATATTTGCTGATTGATTTCCATCGTGTAATTCTTTGCTACAATATCTCAAATACTATGCAAAGATCACTTGTCTTACGGCAAGAAATGTCGGGATTAGTTACTTAGATGGTTGGAAATGTACGTTGTTACTGTCTTTCGTACGTTTAGACTGGGCAAGTTTCTTCAACAACTCTTCCGCTTCCTCAATAAGTACCTGAACATAATTTACTCTCGAATTCATGGCATCATGATTCCAGTCCAAACCAAGCTTAGTAATGTTGACAGACAGCCCAACCAACAAGGCATTGATGCGGTAAGCGAGCGTTTGCAGGTGTTGTATATCCGCCTTAAAGGCTTTTCCACGGAGAGGCTCTTTCGCAAATTGCTCCAGCGAATCATAACTTTGCGCCAATGAAGCTTGCGTAAATTTGCGTAGCAATCGAAGGTCATAATGATTCAAATTCTCTGTTTGATAGCTCTCCTGGATTTTATCTAGGTAATCACGAAAATGTTTGTAAAGGGACGCCGTCGTCTGTTCAACGCTTCGATAATGATTGATAGGAATCGCCAGACACCCTAGAACCGCAAAGATAGACCCTAAGAGGGTGAAAGCAAATCTACTGCCTAGGATATCATGAAGCTCTCCTTCATGTAATTTCTGGCCAAGCAAGATGGTGATTGTGATAAAAATCACGCATACCAGATAATTCGGCTTGTTGAATAGGAGGAACAGATATAAGCATAATGCAGCAATCACCAAAAGTACTAAGGTGTTTTTAATAAAAACGAGTAAGAGGAGGCTGATGGCAATACCGATCAATGACCCCACAATCCGTTGGTAGTTTCTCTTTTGCGTAATGGTATAGCTTGGCCTAGCGACTAAGATGATCGTCAAAAGAATCCAAGATGCATATCGATATTCCGGTAGGAGATAACCGATTAATCCGCCCGATATCAAAAGGATCGACATACGAACAGCATACGAAAAAATGGGCGATCGGAAATTTAAGTTCTTGACAATAGTTTGGAAACTGCTTTGTGGAGCAACGAAATCTTTAAAGTTTTTAGATTCTATCCAAGAGTCATCAGCAGCAAATTTACTGACATGGATGTTTTGCAAAATATCCGACAGCTGTTTTAGCTGAGCGCTTATGGAATAAATTAGGGCTGCTTTTTCAGGCGATGACTGACGCTGGTCTGCCTCTAATTGTAAGAATAATCTATTCAGCTCGGACGTTCCTATGCTTCTGAATGTCTTCTCTTTGTTCGATTGCATTAATCGCGCAGTTTCGAAGGCTAGAATAGCCAAAGATCGTCGGATGGTGTGTAGGGTCTTTCCGCCTCGCAAAGTCTCTCTGATCGTCTCATAATCATTATCCACCGCCATCAGCAGTTCGTAGAGGTCAACCAATTGGTAAAGTTTCCCTAGCCAGCGTTTGCTGTAGGCATTTCCTTCCGCCAACAGATACTTGTCGCGCAATAAAATGGAACGTACAGACTCTAATTGGTCGCTCACCCTCGCATGTAGGGCGCTCAATTGCTTATAAGTCTTATTCAACGGTACATCTTCGTCATAGCAATCTACTTTCAGACGTATAAGTTTCGCCATGTTGCTGATCCCACCTTCTACTGCATAGCGTAAGGAACGATGAGGAAATAGGTAGACTTGTGCAATACAAACGATAAAGAAGAATATGGCACCTGCTGTTACAGAAAGGCTAAATTGAATAGGATCTTCTGGACGAAGACCAATAGTAAAACTGGCAACGATCAACCCTAAATTGCCGACAACGTTGATTCGGAATCCCAATAAAGCAATAATTGTATAAACGAAGCCAAAGATTCCCAAAAGTAATACAATAGTCCAAGAGTCATAATGTAAAGCAAGCGAGCTTGTTATCGATGTAATAAAAAAGATGGGAATACAGTAGGCTGCTGTAGTAAGTTTGTCTGCTTTGTTCCCGGGTAAGTCAGTTAGAGAAGCTAACAAAGTACCGACAGCAAAAGCGACTGCAATGTGACCATCCCAGAAAAGGAACAGCAAAGAGCTGGGAAGAAGGATGGTTAAAATGTTTCTAAGTGCGTCCAGACTTGATTCAGTCCTTAAAAACGACGCTACCTTCGAAAAAAAAGCAGCACTCAATATTTTATAATTGCATTAATTTACAGGCGCAAAAATAGCAATAAAAATTGAAATTAAAATATGATATTGCATCTTGTTGTTGATACGATATAATATTTTGGTGACAGATGTTCTACTTGATTTAAATTTTGAAATTTCTAAGTCGTATTAATCTACTTTTTCAAGATAAGGTAAGAGTTTCGGCATTATCTTCTTGAACCAAAATGTATATTGCTCGGGATGCAACTTTAAATCATCTAATAATTCATAAGCGGCTACATATTTGATCGCCCGCACTTCGTCAGGATTGAAACGTTCTATCGGATCGGTATATTTTCCTACAAATACATGGTCATATTCGTTCTCCCACAAGCCATTTTCTAATTGCTCTGCATAGGACAAGGTAAACAACTCTTCAATCTCTACTTGAATTCCCAATTCTTCGAAAGTTCTACGTTTAGCCGCATCGATTGTGGTTTCATCGGGACGCGGATGACCACAGCATGCATTTGTCCAAAGGTTTGGACTATGGTATTTTCCGGCCGCACGTTTTTGCAATAATATTCTTCCTTGTTCGTCAAGTAGAAAAACAGAGAATGCACGATGTTTTTTATTTTCTTCGTGTGCTGCCTGTTTCTCCATTTCTCCAATAGCATTGTCTTGTTCGTCGACTAATATCACGTATTCTTCCTTCATCATCATTACGCTCTCGTTTTTTTAAGTGTGGAATATAAACAAATTAAATTAAATCTCAATTGCTGTCCCAGACCTACCTGCTTAGGTCTTTTATTTTTCTAATGAACAAATCAACGTCGTTTTCGTTTGTTGCCCACGAACACACGATACGAACGACCGCTTCCTGTTCATTGAGTTTTTCCCAAACATAGAATTCAAAGTCCTCAAAAAGAATGTTGATGGTGTTGTAGGGGAGAATCGGGAATAGTTGATTACTTTCTGGCGTCAACGCGAAACGAAATCCAGCAGACTGAAGCGCCTCAGCGATTCGCATAGCTTGTCGATTCGCATGCTTGGCTAGCTCAAAATAAAGTTGCTCCTCAAATAACGCATAAAATTGCGCTCCCAATAAACGGCCTTTTGCCATCAACGCACCTTTTTGTTTTAATGCGTAAGAAAAGCCTTCCGCAAGCTCGGGATTCGCAAACACGATTGCTTCCCCAAGTAAGCCCCCGTTCTTTGTCGCGCCCAAATAAAAGACGTCTGCATACTTAGCAATATCGCGGATCTCTAAAGAAACCTTTTCGCTGCATAGTGCCGATGCCATTCTTGCGCCGTCGATAAACAGTTTTAGTCCCTTTTCCCTGCACAAATTGGAAATGCTTTGAAGTTCTTCTTTCGAATAGATGCTTCCCAGTTCGGTTGTTTGTGAAATATAAACTAACGCGGGTTTAACCATATGCTCGTCGGTATGGAGATCCAATACCGATTGAATTCCTTCTACCGTCAGCTTCCCATTGATATGGGGAACAGTATTTATTTTATGCCCCGCGTATTCGATTGCGCCCGTTTCATGTACGTGGATATGACCCGTATCTGTAGCAATTACCGATTCGTAAGGTTTTAATAAGTGGCTAATCACCAATACATTGGCTTGCGTACCTCCAGAAACAAAATAGATAGGCGTATCCTGGTTTGCTAGATGCGAATTGATATATGTTTTCGCCTTTTCGCTAATACGATCATAACCGTATCCAGGCTCTTGCTGTAAGTTCGTTTCTGACAAAACTTCGAGTATTCGTGGGTGTGCACCTTCAGAATAATCATTCTTAAAACTGATTTTGTTTTCCATTTGCCCAAAGATAATGGAAAATCAGAGCGAAATATTCAAATTCAGGGACTATTTATTATCGTTTTAATTTGTGCAAGATTTCACTTTTCAAGAATGATAACGTACAGGAAACTTCATGAACGTCATTGAAAAACGACAGAAATAGAAAAAGCAAAACAGGCTGTGCATTTTATTGCTACAGCCTGTCTTACAAATGTATATACTAATGTCTTATTTTCCGAACATGCCTGTTAAAGCATCTAGAATACCACCCTTAGACTCTTTGTCTTTATCTTGGTTAAAGAAATCACCTACAAGATCACCTAGTCCACCGCCAACATTTGGCTGAGAGTTATTAGCACCGGCACCGCCAAGGATATTGCCAAGGATACCGCCTAAACCGCCTGCTGCCGCACCTGAACCACGACCACCTAGCACACTTCCAATTAAGTCGCCGATACCACCGCCCGTAGACGCTGTTTCGCCAGCAGACTCTTGTTTCTTTTTACCTAAGTAACCCATAACTAGGGGAGCTACTAAAGCTAAAATACCTGCA